>WAPZ01000549.1 GCA_015520535.1 Candidatus Heimdallarchaeota archaeon | reverse complement strand
TGAGTTCCTTGTAATTAGCAAAGAGCTTACGGCAGAAGAATTTTTTGAGAAGATCGATGCTGTACTTGAGGACGTAAGTGAATAAAAAATAGATTCATTTCATTACACACGTTGTTCGCTATATATATCTTGGTGAATGATTTGTGATGCTTCAAAAAGTGTTATGCCGCAAAAGATGGATTTTGCGACCTCTTTTCACATCCCTCTATGAAAGAACCTATAGAGTGGCATCAGAATATACTATCCACACAAAAGCTTTTAAATTGCAAGAAGATAAATAAAAATGGAGAGAGTGTATTTTGCTTTAAAGATGAAAAACTCACACTCACACGCAACATTGTTGAAAAATTTCGCACATAACATTTGAAGAATGTTGTTGTTATGCGAATATATTGGTGGATATTTGATGCCAATAACGCTGGATTTGGATCTTGAAGAGATCTTTGTTGGTCGTCATGAAGAACTGAATCGGCTGAGAAAGATCTGGGAACAAACCTTAAAGCCAAGAGAACATTTTGTATATGTAGTATTGAATGCACCGGGAACGGGAAAAACTCGGTTGTTAAGTTACTTCGGCGAGCTCTTGGAACAAGAACAACGGGGCTTATTTTTCCGATATACATGCCGTAGTCGACATACACGAGCAAGTACACTGTGCTTGGATATTATAACACAATTGAAGCGGCAACTATACCACAAAGAGTCCTATATCTTAGAGTATCTTAAGAAAATAACTCACAATACCTCTTTAGATTTAGAGAGGAAAAAAAGGAAGTGTCGAGCTTATTATTGCGTCTAGATTATATTGTAGAGACCAGACAAGTAACCCTCAATGAGGTGGTTGAGACATTTTTGGCGGTAGCCGACATCATTCCCGTCTTGTTCGTAGCGGATGAAGTTCAAGAGCTTCAAAAAAGAAGTTTAATCGTAGATGACGATTCAATTACCCTTCCATCTTCCGAACAAAATCAAAAAGTATCTGAATCGGAACCTGCATTACGGTACTTTACTCGAATATTGAAGGATCTGTTGTCAGCACCAATTTTGATGATTCTTTCCGGCACACAGTACCATATCTTGAGTCAAATTGGTACCAAGATCGGTTCGCCCATTGCACAGAAAGTACAATCTTTTCTAATCAAAAACTTTACGCGTCAAGAAGTAGATGAGTATGTAGCACAAATTAAACACCATCTCATAGAGACAAATCATTTCAAAGAGAACAATCACATTATTTCTACCCTTCTTACTTATTACAGAGACTTCTTATATGACTTTAGTGGTGGACACCCACGAACAGTTGTACTCATTACACAGTGGTTTCTAGCAGATCTTCAAGAATTTATTATTCAAAAGCCCGATCGTGAAAAATTTAGAGAAATTGTATTCAAACAAGTCGAGCGTGATTTTAAACAACGAATTTTTACGCATGAACAACAAGACCACATCCGCTCATTACAGAGCCACAAATTTTTTCCTCTTGTGAAAGAATGGTTAGTAAACCGTGCCACCATAGGATTCTTTCTTGGTTCCGAACCACGAACTACATTACCACGAGAATCCCGCGTTCACGTGGAAGATCTTATTTATAAGTTAATGACCTTGGGCGTCATTGTGAAAAATGGGTTGGATAGATATCATGTAACCAGTTATTTCCATTTGCTCGCCTTCCTAGAATGCTTGACGGATGAGTATGAACAGTTTTTGCACCAAGTGTTAGCAAATCATTATTTTCTAATGATGTGTGGTGGACATACAGGTTTTGGGTATACGTTTGAGCACATATTCCTTGCCGCCATACTGTTAAAGGCCCGTGAGTCTCGTTTACCAAATAAGAAAGTGAAAACTGACGCTGACCAAAACATCATTCTGGATAAAATGCAGGAACAAATGCTCGCGATATTGACACGAATAACAAAAGTTGAAGAAATTTCTAAAGAAGTTAATTGGAATACAATTGATTTCCGACCAAACGTCATGTACCACACACCACACGCACGTGCTATTGATATGTTTGTTTTAGATGCCAACAATGACCGTTTAATCCTTATCCAAGTAACAACAAGCAAAACGACACATAAAAGAAAAATAGAGACGTTATTTAAATATATTAAAGAAGTCAAAAAACGTGTACCTAACAAAAAAGTGCTAGAATGGTATATCACTTTATTCCCTACTTTTAACCAAGATGTATCTCTAGTGGAAAATGGTTTCATCGTAATTACTTCAAGTGATGCACTGAAATCGCTACTTGGAAAGGAATTAACAGAACGATTAAGGATAATAAAACAACAGCTAGAACATGAATAACGTCTAACGTCTACATGGACTGAAATTGGAATTGAGGTTAATAC
>WAPZ01000548.1 GCA_015520535.1 Candidatus Heimdallarchaeota archaeon | reverse complement strand
TCCAAGAGCAGCCTCTTTGAGGCTGGCAAAAGCGCTTGCTGTAGAGTTTATGCTAATTTATGGAAAGATAGATAACGAGAAGGCAGCGAAGATTAATTTGTTTTCTCGTGAGAAGGATGCTTTAAGGCGCACATTGTCATCCAAGCGGTCAATGCACTCTGGTGTAAAAGTTTTGAGAAAATCTGGTGATTTGTAATGGATTCAATTTTGAAGAAACCGGGATTAAGCGGGATAAATCGAGTTTCTCCAAATTTAAAAATAAAAGAAGTTCGCAATTTGCGGTTACATGGAGACGGAATGGCTTATGAGCCATTCGGTGAGCCAAAAGATTATTTAAGTTCTTTGCCGCCCATAACAAAAATAAATCATTATTCGTTATTTTATGTTAAGACAATACAGGACTCAAATTACTCAACAATACAATCTGTAAAATCTGGAAAGCCTATAAACTTTTTATTTGCAGATGATACAAAGTTTTTTGTTGATAATGTTTATGGTGAAGCAGGCAATATTGGTTGGTCAAGTGGATGGATTGACAAACTTGAGTGGGAAGGCCCAATATTAACTGGATCATCAACAACAGCATCAGAACTCTATGCAGATACAACAACGCCGCTAAGATATGCTTCAAACAATTTTTATTATCGTGGATGGTATGCTCATGTGAGGTTATCTGGTAGATCAAATATTGTTATTACAGCAAAAGTGCTTGATTATGATGCGGCAACTGGCAAATTACAACTTGAGTCGAATGCAATATCAGGTGTAACGGCTGGAACAGATCAGTTTTGGTTGTCACGATCTTTGTTTAACGGTTATGCTGGAAATTATTTTACAGCTTCGGGTGCTCCGATTTTTTCTGATTCACATCTTGACGGTTTAAGAGTTTGGTTTGATGATAATAAATTTTATCCTGATACGTATAATTTTATTTTAACCGGTATTAATAGAGCATTATTCCATGGAGATGTACAAGTTACCGAGCTCGGTCTTTCTGTTGAGCAATTTCCAAAACCGTGGCTTGCATTGCCGACGACTGATGAAGAGCCGATACTTACGAACATAACACCACTTGGAACAACGGGAAGCCTTGAGGCTGGTACGTGGCGTATCGCATTTGCATTTGTTTACGATGGCTATCAAATTGGCAAATTGAGTGATTATATAACATTTACGATCTCTGGTGGAGAAGACAGGATCAGTTTTGATTTAATAATACCATTTAATTCTGCATATTTTCCAACCACAAACAGATACATAAAAGTTTTCGATGATACAGATATACCAAATAATTTCGCAAGACATCTAATAGACAGAAGAATAACTGGAATCAACTTTTATTTAAGTCCACCATCAAGTGATGTTTTTCATTTTGCAAGACATATTAATTTTGCAAACACAGAAGCGGAATACAGGCAAGAGTTTGGCACAACATCTCCAGGATACTATCCACTTGCCGGTTATGGTGGAAATGACGAGATAACAGAAGATGATTTTAACAAAAATAAAAATATTGTCTATAAAGATTCTCTTAGAGCATCTTACGGATATAGTGCAATTGCATCAGGCATAAAATTTGTTTCTTCTCCAAGAACAGAAGACAAAGAGGTTTTTGCAAATGCGATTATGTTTTCCAATATAGATAGCAATGGCATAGTTAATATTGATTCTATATCTCCAGAGAATATTATTAATTTATCTGCATTCTCTGATAGAAGAATAACAAGAATACTAACTTACAAAGAGCCGTCTTCTGGATCAACAGATTCAGCGGTACCATTAATTATTGTTACAGACAAAGACATGGTTCGCATTGATGTTAATACGAGAAATCCAATAGACTGGCAATTGAAGTCAACATTCCAAAACGATGGTTCACCAGCAACAAATGGCTTTGTTTTCTATAACGGTTTATTATTTTATTTTGCAAATGGTAAACGCTATATGATGTTTGATGGTAATTCGAGTCAGGAGATTGCAATTGGTCTCGGACAAGAGCACAAGGCGCTAATTACAAAAGAAGATGACTGTATTGGATTCTATGATATGCAAAAGAAGCTGATTGGATTTATTCATCCATCAGACGGTATAATGGTGTTATTTGATTTTGCTTTTGGCATAAATCAGCAATCAGTAAATTTTCCGAGTATCATAGATATAGACTCTGGGATAATTGGTGCAGATTATCAATATAACAATACAATATTATACAGCCAAAACAAAATATTTTATCTTGACAGAGGCTTTGGCGGATTAGTAAATTACAGAGAGGCAAAACTCGATGTTGAGATCGGTAGCTTTGACAAATATATTTTGCCAAACGCATTTGTTGTTGTTTATAATTCTGATACGGGCGCTCTCGTTGATATTTATGACGACGACAACTTTTTAAACACATTGACGTTATCAGCGAGAACCGGTGTTGGTCAAGAGTTCCGATATATTGATGCAACAAAGAGAATGAACAAATTGCGGTTTGTAATTCGCTCAAGAAACGAGTCGGCGAATACTGTCTTTAAAATTATCGATGTGTTTACAGATATTAAACAGGAGAACTTGTAATGGCATTAGAGACAATTTTTAATTTCAAGCCAAGAGGCATGCAGCAGTTGCCCAATCAAATGCAAGAATTTCAGTTATCTGACTTGACTTTACAACAGCCAAATTTACAGGGCATTAATAATAAAGATTTGCTAATGGGCGCTGGCGGTGCAGCACTTGGTCTTGCTGGTATTCTTGCTGGATTGAATCAATCATTGCCATCGGGACAAATAGACCCAACGCCAATCATAAACAGATTAAAACGCCTTGAACAACAAGAGCGAAACATCGCAGCAACAGAGGCGATTCGTCGCCTTGCATCGGCTGGCCTTGCTGGAACTGGACTTGCGCAAAGAGTTGCAAGCGAAGCTGAGGCCAGAGTTGCGTCAAGATTTGCTGAGATTCTCTCCAATACGCTTGCGCAAATAGAGGTGCAAAATCAACAAATGGCAGCACAAAGGGATTTTTTGAAAGCGCAACAGCAACAAGATATTTATAGCGGTATAGCGAATTTGGGATTGTCAATTGTGTCTATGTTATTAATTTAAGGGGCTTATTATGGCGTTTCATCCGAGATATTATGGCGCAGGAGGTTTTTTAAATCAAGGACTCCAGTTTTTGCAGCAATTGGAGATGCAAAAACGTGAACAGGAGTTCCGTCGTGAGATGGAGGAGCCAAGACTCGATCTTTTGCGCATTCAAGCTGAGATGCTTCAGAGGCAGAATATTTTATCAAGAGATATGTTTCGTGAGCTTGCGCAAACGGATGATCCGTCTGAGCAGATGAAGATCATTGCCAGTTATACAGCAAATCCAGATGTTGTTAAGACTTTGTATAGAGACAAAATAGAGCAAGAGAGACTTGCCAAAGCTGTAGATATTTTGGAAAACAATCCAGATCAAGCAAGTATTGCAAGGATGTTGACTGGCGTTAATATACCACAAACTCCGCAGGAGCAAGCATCGATACAAAAAGAAGTTGGCAAAATATTTCTCGATCCAGAATTTCAAGAAGCATTCATGAAGCAAGCCTCACTTGCTGCAAAAGCGGTTGGCCTGAAAGAAAAAGAAGCTGGCCTTGCTCCGAAAGTGACAAATCTTTTTTATGAGTTATATACTG
>WAPZ01000547.1 GCA_015520535.1 Candidatus Heimdallarchaeota archaeon | reverse complement strand
CATTAGAAGTAGCACTTTGAATAATGGGTGTTGGATTAAAGACGTTAACTCCAATTATAGATTCTGATAGTTCTACAAATTTATCTACTGCCCAAACGAAAGAAAGATAAGGAAAGTTAATGTATTGCCAGTCACCCCAGTTCATGAATTGCCACCAAGCGCTTGCAAATACATTTACAAGAAATTCTATTGCTCTTGTAATAGTAGCGATTATTACATCAAACCCAGCAAAAATGATTGCGGCGAAAATCACAAGTAGACTTAGCGTGATAGAAGCTGCCGCATTAACAATATCAGCAAATGGAATACTTGGAGCAAACGTATTGATGAAAGCAGCTAAGATAACGACACCGACACCGAAGCCCATGATTATATAGACGTCCATGCGTGAAACGATAGCCAATTCTCAAGCCTCCTAAGTGCTCCTCATGAAGAGGAAGTCTTCTTTTTGATTCCAATCCATACTGCGACCGCTGTTACAAGAGCTACAATACCTTGCCATGTTTGGTCGATAAATCCGAAAAACTTATCAATCAAGCCTTGTTCTCCTTCAACAGCTGCACCACTCGGGGCTGAATAGGAAATTGATACAGGGCTTAAGAAACTATATTCGATTGATTGGCTAGCACCAGTTGTGCTCGAAGGATCTGTAATATCAAATTGCACTTCATCACTATCAGAATGCCCGATAAATATTGTTTGAAATGTATCAAGCTTGTCTAAGTTATCGATTACGTAACTTTTGAAGTTCAAATCAAGATCAGTAGTATCAGCTAAGTAGTCCGTTTCTATAGTTAAGTTGTGATAAAAATTGCTCCAAGTTGGCAGACGAGCACTAGTTTTAATATCGTTTAGCTCTAACGTATAGAATACAAAAGACACTGTAACAAGATAGTTATTTCCACTTGATTCTGATTGCACATCGATATCTCGTGGCGTTAAGACGGCTTCACCGGTGAATTTTATTTTTCTGAACTCAATAGCAAGTTCAGATCCATCTACAATGTTATCTTCTAATGGAACAGTATAATCAAAAGACTCTGTAGCGCCTTCTGTTATTTTTGTGACTAAAAGATCAGTATCATCCCAGATATTCTCAGGCACACCATTAGCATTTGCATAATCATAGTCAGAATCACCATCCGTATTGTCAGTTATACCGACTAACGTACTAGAATCGAAGAAAGCTAAGTTTCTAACTGTAATAGAAATAGTAGTGCTAGCATTTCCCGGGTTATACAGTCCTAATTCGATTTGATCTAATCCTTGGATGCTAGGTGAATCCCCAATGTCATCAGTCAATAAATCAGCCATGGGAATCATTTCAGCAATAGTTACACCGCTTACAACATCGTAAATGTTCCAAGTAGCAAGACTATCGCTACTAGAACCTAAATTACTCCATGCTGTATCACCAGAGCCAGAGTTGAATTGTACAGTTACATTGTATGTTCCTGAAGTAGTTTTGAACACGTAACGTAAATAAACATAACCAGTGTCAGCAGCTAAAGTATTGAACTGTATATTGAAATATAGAATAGTAGTACTAGAAACTGAGCGCCAATAATGTTTTTCACCAAGTCCAGCTTCGTTAAAAACACCATCGCCATCAAGATCTTCTTTTGCATAAAAGCGTGATGTTACAAGGTTGGTGGTATTAATTCCAGAAGCTGTAGTCATACTGAAATCAATTTTCGTGTTTGATTCTGAAGCACTAGGACCACTGACAGTGGGGTTAGGTGAAGTAGCATCACCTTCCGTTAAACTGTAAGATTCCCACGTGTCGTTAGCTATGACTGGTTCAATGTATACTCCCGCTCCATCGATATTAGAGATGACATTAGTCCCAGATAAATCTACTGATATTAAATTACGTTTGAATTCTAAGTCTTTAATGGGCAAAGAAATCGCATTAGAACCTTCTGTTAAAGCATTATATTTAGTATCAATTTTATCGCTGACAGCAGTCCATGAAAATCCACTAAACGCTCCCTCATCTTTGAAGGGTAGCGAGGTCAGAGTGACTCCAAGTCCTTGATTAACATTAACAAATAAGCTAGCTAAAAACACAATAACAAAAATAGAAACGATAAAACGTTTAGTTAAAGTCATAAAAACCTCCTCGAACTTTTTTCGATTGCTACACCATGTTCTACAGTGTAGCACAAGATTTGTTTTCATGTAATTTAGCTAAATCTTGCTGTTTAGTTGTGCGTGAGTCTGTGTAGTGAAATGTATAACTTTTTTATACAAGTTTTAATATTGTATTACATGAAATTACTGACGGAGTGATGCCGATGAAGAATACTATGATTTATGTCCGTGTATCTAGCGAAATGCGGAATAAAATGAAACAATATAATGAGATTAATTGGGCGGAATTAATTAGAAAATTTGTCCAACAGACATTAGACAAGTTGGACAATGGAGAAATACAAATTTTAGGTGATTAGATTGATTGTTTTATCAGAAGTAGATTTCTTTATTATAGTTTTTTCTACAGCGTTTGTAGCTTCAATGCTGTCATTTGTCTTAGCACTTTTCATTACATTTATTCAAGAATGGTTATCAGATTTCTTTGAACGTCGTCGTAGTTCACAATCAAAGATTTGTTCTCACTACACAGAGCCCGTTTGGATTGAAACGCAAGATGGAAAACGGGTTATCGCTCTTGTTGAAAAAGACCAATTTTTATAATTTTATTATTTCTTTTTTCTTTTTAAAACTGTTTTAATGTAGAATGTATTTCTACATTCTTATATTCCGTGTAACGATTCCCAAAATGTTTTTATTTTGTCATTTTATTGTCAATCTTGAAACTTGTTTTTTTATCAAGACCGGCTTAAATAATGTGATGCCAATGACAAATGTGAAAGAAAAACCAAAAATTGTAAAATTTAAAGCAAAAGTCAGAATTCCTTTTAGAGTCCAAGTCCCTCGTGCTATTGTTGAAGCTGAAGGCATAGAGGACTGGCTACAAAAGGAAGTATATGTTATTATTTCTAATATACCACCGGAGAAGATTCTCCGCCCAGAGCTTATTGAAATTCCGAAGGAGGTGCTATCATAAGAATGAAAATATTGATTAACAACTACTATAATTTTGAAGACTTTGTATCATCTTATAAATCTTTTTTTAAAGAAAAATTTTCTCGTTTGAAAGGAATATATCGAGATGAATATTTTCAGAACTTGAGAACTTGGTTTAGACTTTCACAAAAGTTGAAACATGCTTTTCCAGATGTTCAATTTATTTTGGATTTGGAAAGAGCAAAACTTGATTTTTATAGACCAACAAAATATGAATGCGTGTCATGTGGCGCTCTTTTTGAAAAACGAAACTCATTGAAAATGCATTTAGAAAAAAATAATAAATGTCGTAAAGCTTTTCTGGACTTTATAACTGTAGTTTCCTAGTAGGAGGACTTGATATGAGTTTAGATGTATTTGTTACTAATAGATGTAAAGAATGCGGCTTAGAATTTTATAGTATTGGGATTATAGCGGATATATGCCCAAATTGTGATCTGAACCCATGTAAAAAAACGCATCCTTCTAAATTAGTTCGATGTGAATATTGTTTCGTTGAATACTGCCCTCACCATTCCTTTTTTGCTGATATGCATAAAAAAAAGAAATGTTCATACTAAAAGGTGAGGATAAAATGTGTAATTATATAGAGTCTATTATCGACTACATAGTTGAAGCGCATTTGATTCAGGAATTCTATGCATTTGTTAAAATATTTCACCCAACCTATTACAATGATCTTGCGTTGCATACAATCAATTATGGCAAAATGTTACAAGAGAAAATTGATATTACAATAGATCTTATTAATATTCTTTCTACAATCCAGTCTTTAGATT
>WAPZ01000546.1 GCA_015520535.1 Candidatus Heimdallarchaeota archaeon | reverse complement strand
TTTTTGTGCAAAGGAATTAAGTTTAAATTGGTTCAAAAGGAAAGTTAAAATGAGCGGAATTTTTGAATAGAATCCTAAAATTTTATAATTACAGTGTAAATATCCGTTTACAGAGAAACAACGTGGAAGGTTGTATTAACTATGCCAAAATATAAAATTTCACTCCTAGGAATTGATAGAGACAAGTCTGCTATTGCAACAGGGCGTGAATTGCCAATATCTCATAAGCATGCACGTGAAGTATGTCGCGCCATTAAAGGGATGTACTTAGAGGATGCAAAAAATTATTTAGAAGAGGTAATTGCGTTAAAAAAATCAATACCTTTCCGTAGACACAATAAAAAGGTTGCACACCGTTCAGATCTGACTAAATGGCCATCAGGTCGCTATCCCGTAAAAGCATGTAAGTACATCTTGGATATTTTAGAAAACTTAGAAAACAATGCGTCCCAAAAAGATCCGCCACTCGATACAGAAAAATTACGATTAATCCATGTCGCTGCACATAAAGGTCGTATATTAAAGCGAATAATGCCCCGAGCACAAGGGCGTTCATCACCAAAATACCAAATTTTAACGCATGTCGAAATAGTTGCAACCGAGGTAGACTAAATCAACTACGTTTCAATAAATCATCCACCAGTAAGAGAAGAAAAGAATCAAAATCATCAAAAAAAGAAGAGAAATCGCATATAAGAGGAGTAGGAAAGAAAAAAGTAACCAAACGGAGGCTACATGTGAATGGCTGATAGTATCAGATTCTTTATCAATAACGGGATTCAAGATACACAAGTATTAGAATTCTTCAGACACGAGTTAAAACGCGCGGGATTCGGTGGCGTGAAGATAATTAAAACACCAATGGGTAATCGAGTAATTGTTTATACTGTGCGTGTTGGATCCGTCATTGGAAGACAAGGAAGAAACATCAAACGCCTTACCCACATCCTTCAAGAGCGTTTTGGTTTAGAAAACCCACAAATAGACGTGAAAGTAGTCCGAAACCCAACGTTAAATGCTGAAGTCATGGCATCTAGGCTCATTTCACAAATTGAGCGAGGTTTTCATTTTAGACGTGCAGCTTATTCGTTAACACGAAAAATTATGGCAGCAGGAGCACGAGGCGTTGAAATATATATAAGTGGAACATTAACCTCCCAACGAGCACGAACAGAAATCTTCCGAGAAGGATTTGTTGCCAAATGTGGCGATCCCGCATTCAAATTTGTGGATGAATCTGTCCAACAAGTTACACTTAAACGTGGCGTACTCGGCGTTAAAATTAGAATTATGAAGCCCGAAACCACGTTACCTGATGAAGTTACCTTCAAAACACCAAAAGATCTAAAGCCCATCCAAGAAGCCGCAGAAACAAAAGCACTAGAAGTTGCCACAGAAGAAGAAGAAAAAGAAGAAGTAATCGAATCCGAAGCTACTCAAGCACCATCAACTGAGCTCATCGAATCACTACCAAGCGCCGAAGAGGCAACTACTGCCCAAGAAGAACTGCCAAAGGAAGAAAAAACAACAGATACAACTGAATCAGTCGATGAAATGATAAAGAAAATTGAAGATATGTCCGAAGAAGAATAATATAAAGATATGACACCATATTCGCTGAATGATAAACATAGACACGATTAAAGGAAAGGAAGAACGAATGTACGACAAGAGGGATTAATATGGCAAAATTAAGATTAAACGACTTAAGAAAGATGTCTCGAAAGGATCGTGAAAAACGCTTAGGCGAGTTAAAACGCGAATTAATGAATATAAAAGGAAAGGTTCTCTCGGGCGGTATTGACGAAAGTGTCGGACAGATTAGAAAACTTCGACGGACGATTGCACAAATTTATACAATAAACCGTGAAGAAGAATTAAAAATAAACATATCACAAAAGAAGAAATAAAATGATTGACT
Organism: Candidatus Heimdallarchaeota archaeon; assembly: GCA_015520535.1. Classification (GTDB taxonomy): domain Archaea; phylum Asgardarchaeota; class Heimdallarchaeia; order Hodarchaeales; family S146-22; genus S146-22. Next base: position 111 of record WAPZ01000546.1, on the reverse strand, counting down.
GGCTACGTGCGTCACGCTCCTCCCTATTGATTGATACCCTCCAATACCGACTAATATCTCCTTTATTTGATATCCTAATCAATCATATTCCCATCATGATTACCTTAAAAC
>WAPZ01000545.1 GCA_015520535.1 Candidatus Heimdallarchaeota archaeon | reverse complement strand
GATGTGTCGGGTTTGAAGCAAGATGTGTCGGGTTTGAAGCAAGATGTGTCGGGTTTGAAGCAAGATGTGTCCGTGTTGAAAGAGGATGTGTCCGTGTTGAAAGAGGATGTGTCCGTGTTGAAAGAGGATGTGTCCGTGTTGAAAGAAGATATGGGCACAGTAAAAGGTATGGTTTCAACTATTATTGACATGTTGAAAGAAAAAGAAGAATAAAAAATGGTCTTCGTAACAAACGCACAAATCCGCAAAACTCTCTTTTTTGGACAAATCTTTTTTGCTACATCATACAAGAAAAAAGATACGTTAAAATTCTTTATTTTTTTTGCGGAAACACATGATATTTTGTAACTAGAAGCGATTTTCATTTAAATATAGGCAATAGGACATTCCATTGCGTTTTCGCATGATGTATTGAGTTGTAACAAGGCGAGCGACTATTCTGGAGACCGTGGCTTTTGAAATGGCCAGATGTTCGGCAATTTCTTGTTGAGAACATCCAGGATGTTCTAGGATGTAAAGGAGAACTTTTTGTTCTTTTTCTTGCAGATTTTGGATCTTCTTTTTGACGTTGTTAATAAAAAGAAGTTCTTCTTTAGAAAGCATTTCCGATTGAGTTTTAACGTTGATGTTAGATATTGTATTTTCTTGTTCTTTGCTTTCCATCTTACTTTTTAGAAAGTGCACCCAATCAACGTTGTATTTTTTCGTTATAAACGGCAACAATCCTATACTTCCGATTATCAGAGATATGAGTAGTAGGATGGATAAAAAAAGTGGTGAGCCAGAGTTAGGGGTTTTAAGTGCAGAAATTTCGAATGTAATGGTTAAGGGTGTTGACGTTCGGTTGGTTTCTATCATGATTTTATTAGTATAGATTCCTTTTTTGATGAATTTGATGTTAATGGTAAAGTTGTCGAGTGCTTTGATAACAATGACGTTTTGGGAAAAACTGAGCCAATTAGTGTTATTAATTTTAATGGTTACCGCGTCAAGACCCACATTAAAAATATTGAGCCTTACAATCTCTTTGTCCACATAATAGGTTCCCATGACCTGGTGGGGAAAGAAAATGATTTCGTTGAGTGCTTCGTCGGTGACAAAGTAGTATAATGTGGTGTTGAAGGATATCGGTTGTAATGACACCCATGTAAGCTGCAAAAAGCCATTTTGAAGTGCTTGGACTTGATCGGGTGGTGCGGTGGAATTGTAAAAAATGATGTTAGGCATAAAAGAAAGATAAACTGTTTGAAAGCCAATGAGATGACTATAACGCCACCACACTTCTTTTTTGGTTGTTCCTTGATCTTTTGTGTAAATTAACATACCATTGAGGGTCACACTGACAGTTTCTGCCGGAATCAATGGTCTGTTAAAATAAAGATTGAGTGTCGTGGCATTTTCTTTATTATTTGTAGTATAAGACACATTTAAAGTTGTACTCGAGGATTTTATGGAAATAACAGAAAAATTGAGCGGAAATTCGATCGTATCTTGAGTAAACGGCTGTTTCTTTCCTACATATTTTATTTCCATTTTGAAAAGATAAAAAGAGGGATAGATGGTCACAGAAATAATCGTTTCAGAAACTATTGGCGATTGGAGGTTAGATCGGAATGAATTTACTTGTAAGTAGTTTTTTCCCTTTATAAAGAACATATTTGGATTTTCACTATTTCTATTTAGTGGTAACAGCGCTATATTTCTTGGAGGGGATGTTTTTTGCGAATCTTCAGCAATAAGTATGGTATTGATTGTTATTACATTAATAATAAGTGTTATGAGAATGATTAAGGATTTCTTACCGAATTTATTGAATTTTATGAATTTCATTGTATTTCAGCTAGTTGCCGCTATTGTACTATTAGGTATTTTTGAGTTTTAAACATTTTATGCTTTTTAGATTCTAATTCTACAACTGGCATTTCAGAGTTATAAAGTGGAAAAAAAGAAAAAATTGCGGGTGTAACAACTATTATTGGTTTATGGATATTTGTCAATGTAAGTGACTTGCAAGGTTGCATCGTCCACAATCAGATACAGATAAGAATACTCAAAATCATCTAAGAAGCTTCCATAGTCGTAATAATATACATACCACGAGCCCGAATAGTAATAGATGTTCAAAAAACTATTGGGATGTACCGTTAAATATTCTGTAACGTCAGTTACATTAGTTTCTAAATAAGTGACAATTTCTTCTGGAAGGTGAATGGGAAGCTTTTCCGGCTCATTCAAATATTCTTCGGTAATCGTGCCAGACGTATCATTTATTCGGATATACAGCCACGCTTCGTAAATAATGTCAGAATACACGCCAATGTTCCATTCTCTCACGCTAATGTTTTCAAAAGATTCATCATTGTCATCATTAGTATATGAAATGATATCGTATGCGTAATAGTAAATGTAGTTTTGAAGGGCGCCATATTTGCTATAAGTGTCGTTAAACGTTTGAAATTCAGAAAGATTTTCTACAAGGCTTTTTACAGCGCCAAATGACATCTGTGGTTTTAGTTCTTCGGGGATATAATGGATATCAAGACGTAGAATGGTGAGTGTAAGATCATCTATTTCAGCGAACGTAGAAGCTAAATATGTCCACGTCGGATAAATATTAATCCACCAATCTTGTTTGAACGGATCAAAAGTTATAAAAGCTGTAAATTCGTCATATTCATTCAAAAAATCGTCAACGGAGGTATTCTCAATTAAGGTGTTCAATATCTCACTGACGTTGTGTGTTGGAGGCGGTAAATCTTCTAAAATTATAATATCACTTGTTTGATCCTTTAATGCTAATTTTAAGTAGTCAAATGTCCAATAAAAAACGTCACGGAAACGAGTATCATTAAATGCGCTTGTAGTAGTCGCTGTTAAAATATTAAATTTATTGTTAAATTTGTATGGGGTGAATGAATTATGACCATGTTGAATTTGTAATGTACCGCCATTCATTGATATATGAAAGCTTCCTTGATTCATTGTTTCTGCAAAAAGTATACCACCTTCATAAACGTAGTTTGGCCAGACATAAATTGTGGCAATCCATAGTGGTGTAATTTGTGGTGCGGCTTTTGTGGCCGAATAGGAATAATTCAACTGGAGATAAAGATCTATCGAATAGAAACTTCGGTTATCATGCTGCTGAACAAACGTCTGTACTTCCGCTGAATTAACTATCGTCTCTTTGGCTGTCGTCATATTGAACTTTAATCCCGCAAACGCGTCATAATTAGTGTCTATTTCAATGATATGTGCCTCATTATCACTTACTAAAATATTCAGCCAATAATAGGATTGCGGCAGTTCTCCTACCACAGCACTCTCTTCTGTTGATGGCATTTGTGGCGTCAACGGCGATTGTTGCCCTTTGTTTCCCGAACCAAATGTACCTTCGTTAGAGTCCTCACCAGTTCCTACAGATTGGGCTCCAAACCCAAAAAAGGTGTAATAAGTAACGTACCATGTATCTTCACCGTCAAACCACAGCCATAGGTCATCAATGGTAAGATTTGCAGCTGTAAGGAATTGTCGGACGTTCTCATCATTCCAGATGATTGTCATCACTTGATCCCCTGTCAAATCCGCTAAAGGCCACTCTAAATAGACGTCATCACCACTTACAATATAAATTTGAATAATGGTCAAGTCACTATCACGAACTAAGATGTACGCCCACTCTTCCCAATCATCATTGTCCCACATGGACACATGCCAATAAGTACCATCAAAAAAGAACGTTTTTTCTAGGTTCGAGATACTTTGGATGAATTCTGCTATTTTATTGTGCTGTTTTATGGTATTCCAGACTTCATCGGTAGTATGATTTGCTTCTGCTGAAATAACGTCATCGCTAAGAGTATCAGCGGCATAACCCAAACGTTCTTGACTATAGGATATATAGGGTGTCATACCAGCTTGTGCGGATTCGGCACCGCTCGAACGGTACCATGGCGGCAATGCCCTCCCACTAGCACCTGATTTTAGCGGATTTTTTGGCACCCATTTTACTGTATTTTGATTAGAATTAAGATTGAACGATAACAAATTATGTGGTGCCATAATCACTATGCCGGCGATTGTGAGAGCTAAAATTATTAATACACCGACTATAACATGTGGTTTCGCCATCAAATACCGGAGATTTTTACTTGCGTTCATTCTTTTTTCACAACTCCTAAAATTTTTTCCAAGACGCGCTTTTCATGAAACAGCATTTAGAAGTCGTGTTTCACACCCAGTTTCATCAGTTTCAACTCCACAATTTCTTTTATAGCTGCAGAGTAAACAAATATTTGCCAGATTATGTATGTTAAATAGATCTACTTTGCAAACTAATGGATTAGCAGCTATGCCTTTATTAAAATACGTTAACATAAACTGATAAAAATTAAATATTACATTTTATATGGTATTAATAGCGAAATGAGGGTTATTTGTGAATAAAATCAAGATTCGACTTCATTTGCTGGTTTTTTTACTTAAAAAAATTAAATGGCATTTATTGGCATTACTTGTCCTTATCACGCTTGGTACTCTTCTTTTTTCCTTTTTAGAAGGATGGGATCTCATTATCAGTTTTTATTTTACTGTAGTAACGTTGAGTACCGTTGGTTACGGTGATTTTGTCCCTCAACATCATCTTAGTCGTGTGGTTTCGGCCGTTATTGTTTTGATCGGCATTTCTATCTTTGCATTGTCCCTCCAGAAAATGACCGAACAAATCTTGGAATTCCGTTTGGATCCGTCAATTAAAAGTCACATCATGTTAAATCACATGGAAAATGTGATTGCCATTCTTGGATATGGAAAAGTCGGAAGTGAAATCACAAACATCTTATCAGAAAAAGGATTCACTAATATTCTTGTTGTGGATTCAGATCCCGAACGTATTGAAGAAGCACACTTACAAGGATTTATTACCATTGAAGGAAATGTGCGAGAACCGCAATTTTTGGTAAAAGTGAACTGGAAACATGTTAAGCATGCTTTTATCTCTCTTCATGACGACGAAACGACAATTTTTACCGCTTTGGTCATTAAAACATACGATCCAACCACAAATGTGATCATTCATGTCCGTGATTATCAATCCCTTGATTTGTGCAAACGTTTGAATCTAACAAATATTGTTCTTCAAGAATATGCCATATTTATCGACCTCAATAAGGCGCTTTTCAAAGAACTTGATGTAATGATCACAGATTTACCACTAAAACATTACCGCATTTCACGTTTACGCCAATTACCAACTGATAAGCATATTACAAAGGATTTATTAGACAAAATATGGGTTATTGGAAGGATTACACTGAAAACAAAGGAATTTGATCAAGTTATGCCCGTTGAAACGCTCAAAGATTATATGAATCGCTGGAAGCATTTAGAAAAACCGCTTGATACCTTTGATTTGGTGGTTATCGGAGAACCACAGATACTCAGAGATATCGAAGCTGTCACACCGCCCAAACGTAAAATCATCTATAATAATGCCTTAATTTTGGGTGATGGAATTGTTGCTAAAATTTCTCATAGACTTCTTCAATATACGGCGAAGAATCTCTGGATTGCAACAAAAAATGAAGACTTTATAAAACGTAGCGAAAAAGATGATGTTCATGTTATTCCAGCTGATATTACTGATCTCAATCGCTTTTCACCACAATTCATCAAAAAAATGGATCTAGTTATCATTTCCTCACACGAAGATCCCGAGGTTCTTTTCTTTCTCTCTTATCTACGCATGCATAACAAGAATGCACTTGTGATTGCTCAAATTAGAAACCATGAAAATTTGCACATTTTCAACCAGCTCGGTTTAACCGTGTCAGTCGAATTGGAACGAGTGGTTGCGAGGCAAATGATTCATTGTTCAGAACTATTAGAGCGGTAATTACCCTTAAAATTTTTACTTGTCAGTAAAGTAAAATAATAGCGAAATATTAGAGAATATTAAAATTTAGACATAATTACTTTTTTTATGCTGAAATAGCTGCATGGATTGGGGCTACGTTGTTTTTTTTCTCTGTTTATAGAGTTGTTGAATATCTTCTAAAGAGAGGGTCAGATGTTGAGTATAAAGTCGCCTAGTTTTAAATTTGGCGATTGTACCGGCACCAATTCCAATGAATTCGCCGGGTGTGGCTTTTTGTGATTCATCCATCAACTTTTTAGCTGTTTCAGCTCCGTAAGGCTCTAGAAAGGATTCTAATTTTTTTCTGCTTTGTTTAGTGGGAATTCGTCCGATAAAAAATGTTCGTACATTATCTAAAGCCTTATAGTCGATTGATGCAGGTGATTGAGTGGCAATAATGGTTGAAACGCCATATTTTCTTGCTTGCCGGAATAAAAGGAGCAACATCTTTTTTGAGGGTGGGTTATAGGGATGTGGCGGCAGAAAATCCGCAACTTCATCGATGTAGAGGAAAAATCGAATTTGGTCTTGAACTTGTTGTGGATGGGTGAGCATCCAGTCGTAAACGGATCTCAAGAGCCACGACACCACTAATTGTCGTTTTGTTATATCAGTCCCAACACTAGCCAGATTGATTATGTAAAGAGAGGGCTTTGCTGTGAGCTCATCAAGCGATAGCTCTTTACCACCAATGAAAAAGCCACCCTCTGTACCAACACCCATTTTGAAAAGATTTTGAACCAGAGAACTACGTTTTCGTGGAGTGATTAGTTCGTCAATATTGACAATCTCTCCCGTGGTCACTGATCGAACCGTTTGACTTTCTTTAATTCGGTCAGCTAATGATTTAAAACTTGGGGTATGATTTTTCATCCATTCTTCATAGAGGATGGCTTCGAGGAGGGCTTTTTCTGGTGGATTTCGTTTAAGATCATAACCGATAATCATTAGAATAAGAGTAGCGGTGCTATCGATTACATTGAGAAGATAATCCTTATCATGTAGCAGTTTCTTATCTGGCGGGATAAAAGGATTTATACTAAGTTTTATGCCCTTTGTGGAGTTAGGAGTAAAAATTTTCCAGTCAATATTATCGAGGAATGTCGTTTTTTCGGGATTTTCTTCATTTTTTAAGACTAATGAGCATAAATCTCCTTGTGGATCTATAAGAAGTGCGGAATATCCTCTCATAAGCGCTTCTTCAATGATAATTTTTCCTAGTACGGTTTTTCCAGAGCCGCTTGCGCCTAAAATTGCGGCATGTGTATTAAAGACAAGTGGATGGATGAGATAAGGTTCTTTTGTTGCGATAATTGTTCCAAGGTGAAATTCTTCTTTTATTGCATGGTCAGCACCTGAAGAAACTTGTGGTTCACTCTTTTTTCCCATAGGAGAGCGTACGGTTAATACACTAGCGGCTTTGTTCCTTTGTATTCTATGTTTAGTCGATAATTTAGTTGTTTTTTTGGATTGTTCTTGCAATTCTTTCCATAGTTTTCCCATTGTCGGCACATATGGATTTTCACCAAAAATTTTGCGGCAAAAATCCGAAACGCGGCAAAACTCACATACATATTTATTTTGTGTCGCCGGAATGGGTTTTTTATCATGTTCCCACTCATACATATCAACTAAACGCTCTAATAACATTTTTTGAAGTTTTTTTAGATTTTGGGAGGGAATTTCCTTTTTTTCAATGCCATCTTTGGTAAGATAAAAGAGCGCTGCCTTGGTATTAATCCCCATCTTTTTTTCGACAGCGTAGGAATATAATGCGACTTGTTGAAGATCTAAGACAAAATTTTCGACGGGTGATGTCTTAAAATCCCATAAGATAATATCATTTTCCGTGGGATCCAATGAAAGCCAGTCGATGCGACCTGTGAGAACAAGTGGCGGCGAATGTTTTGGTAGGGGAATTTCAAAAGACCATTCTTGAGACAGAAATATTTTTTTCAGAATTTCTCGAATATGACTTGACTGCAATGATTGGGGAAATTTTTTACGAAATTGAAGATACAATTGTGTGAGTTCATGATTGAATGCTTTAATAAAATTCCAAGCCTGAACTAGTTCCTCTTCATTCCAATTTTCTAGGTTGATTTCTCTGATTTTTCGTTGATAAAGAATGAGAAAGGCTTCTTCAAATATTTTTTCAGGGCTTTCTTGCTGTAAAAGTCTTTCATGGAGTTTCTTTGATGTTATCGCCCTTTCTCCAAACTGTTGGATAATCGAATGGACAAACGTGCCTATAGGAGCCCCCATCCCACTAAAAACATTTTTTTTGTACTTTACATGGATATAAAACTTACGGGGACACTCGTTCGCTATTTTAACTTTTGTTACCGAGTATTTAATCGCTTTTGCCGTCATATTATATCATCATTTTTTGGTGCTTTGCTGATTACACGATTTTGATCGTTTTTCACTAAAATAATTGCTTCTTTCTCCAATAAATTCGTAACAGCTTGTTTAACGACTGTAGAATCTATCTTTAGTATCTCAGCGATCTTAGCTTCAGTG
>WAPZ01000544.1 GCA_015520535.1 Candidatus Heimdallarchaeota archaeon | reverse complement strand
TCTTTGAAAGCACACTGACTTATTTTTTCTCAAATTTAAGACTCAAAGCTGTGTATTAAAGTCATGATCGTATAAAGGAATGTAAGGTTGTTTGTCCTTTAATCCAAACTATTGACACCCAAATCTTTTAATACGGATTTGTAACACCTTATCCATAGAATAGATACAAAAGAACACCAATGGGAAAAAAGAATGCGGACATCAACGAATGAAAAGGATAGAAATGAGATCGTATCTATAAAATTTGAACTCATTAGTGTTAGAAACAGTCCTCCCCCATGGGAGTTCAAAAGAACTATCGTCTTTAATAAAAAAGTTGATTTATACTTTGTCCATGAAACACTTATCTATAAATTGCTGAAATTCACTGAGTCGCATGCCTATGCCTTTTATTTAAAATCAGAACCATTCAGCTCCACGGATGGTGAATATGGTTCACCAAGGGATGAAGTGTGGAATTTAGCCGAATATAGTTTTCGTGAACTCCATTTTTATCTTAAAAACGTTTTTTCCGAACGTACTAGTGAAATCACGCAAGAAAATATACAAAATACTATTAATGAATTTTATATGCAACTCAATAAGGTAGGACCACGCCTTCCTGATCTAAAAAACGCAAAAGGTATTTTGTTAGAAGACCTCAACCTTCAAGTCGGACAAACCTTTTATTATGTCTTTGATTTTGGCGATTTATGGACATTCCAAGGTACAGTTGTTCCGACACCCGAAAACGTGGACTATGTTGCACCAAGTGAGGTTCAAGTGGTAGAAGCTAAAGGAGAACCGCTTCCACAATACTATAATATAGAAGAAGGGGAGATATACGACGACGCTGACTTTGATGAGTTTGATGTGTTCCTCAGTGAAAAAATTACAGAACGATTACTAAGGGAGAAAGGAAAAAAATACTGCTATCACGTAAAGAATGGCACCATCTCATTTTATCGTTCAGCAACAGTCGGCAGTGTAATTGTGTTTATAGAAATAAAACTTGCGCACCAACAACCTAAAACGCTTGCTTTTCTCGTTGACTTGTTCAAAATTGGACTTAAAGACTTCTTCATGTACCCAACTGACTTTTCCACAGTTAAATCGTATTTTCAAGACCACCAAAACGAAATGACTGAAAACGATCATTACATGACTGATTTCTATGATGATGAGAACTTTTATGACGATTATGACAATGTAGAGTTCATATCCATCAAAAAAGAGGAAGCATTAGACATTCTGGCGCGAGGACTCGCAATCGCACAAAAAATTGGCACACCAACACCACCAAAAGCTAAAAAATGGCTACGTTACCTTAACATTAAAACAAAAAACCTTAAAGGCTCTCTATACAAATGCTACAGATGTGAAAAAGGAGAACTTACAAAAAAACAAGTCTCTAAAATCATTAAAATTGCCAAAAAAGATCTTCATGAAGGTGTTGCCGGAACACCACTCGAAACCCAAGAAATATTCCTCTGTAAGGCTTGTGACAAAGAAATGAAAAGGAAAACGAACCTTACTTAGAATTAAAACATTTTTTTCTCACGACTCAAGGATATTAGTCATACATTCACAAAACCACCAAGATAATTCACAGTAAACATTATAATCCTAGAAAAAACCTTCTATTATCCCCCAAAACAGTTAAATAGTAATTTTTCACAAAAATAACCGATTCAAAAATATTAACCACTTAAAAAAATTCAAAATCGCTCAAGTTACCACATACCAACTCAAACCATACTCTATCGAGTAAAAAACTTCAAAAAAACACAAATTGGCATGCATTCTTCCTCATGTTCCTGTTACTATGCCTTTTTCAAAGTACTTTATATATCACCCAAATCCGACAAAAACTCATCACCCAATAAAATAACATACAAAAAGATGTTAATAAATATCTCTTTTCATCCTTTGTGTCAGATCCTTCATTACCATTGGTTGAAATTATCTTAACGCTAATCAATTTTTTCTCTTTTTTGTCGCACTAGTCTATGTCCATGTTAACCAAAGCTCAATTAGCTACAGCTTTTTCACAAAAACGCATTTCTATGCTATATACCCTTAATAAAC
>WAPZ01000543.1 GCA_015520535.1 Candidatus Heimdallarchaeota archaeon | reverse complement strand
TCATGAGTTTTTTCTTCCATAGGTCTAATAAATGGCATTAAACGTTCACTTGCGCTCAAGCCACTCTGAATATTATTCCATACAATTGAAAGGATAAATAAAGGAAATAAAAATAAGGAAACCATTTGAATAAATAAATACAATGTTCCTGCACTCATTTGATTTGCTATAACCCTTAAAGATCCCATGTAAAGCAATATAGCGATTGTAAGGCCTTCGAAAAAACTTACAACCGGTGTAATCCCTATAAGAGAAAAACGATGTTTGAGTGAAGATTTATAAAATTGTTGATTTAAATTATCAAATTCATGGAAAAAAAGCGATTCTTGTCGAAAAATTTTTGCGGTCGAAATATTTTTCATGGACTCATAAAGCTGTGCATTAAGTTTACCTAATACCGCACGGATTTTTCGTGCCAGCTGCCTTGTCACATGATGAAAACTCCAGCCGATGCCAATTGCCAATGGTACAACTGCTATTGCGATTAAAGTCAGCTCTAGAGAAACTTGAAAGAGTATTATGAATCCAAAAGCGACCAAAAGAATGGTCGTCATCAAATTAACAGCAAAACTCATAGCGCTACCGATAGTTGACGTGTCATTGACAATTCTTGACATAAGATCACCACTTCGTTGTTTTTCAAACCACGCATAATGTTGATTTAAAATGGACATGAACGCATCATTTCTAATTGCTACAACTATTTCTGTGATAAATTTTGTCATTACCAGTTGATTGGCATAGTTTATCGCCCATTGAAACAAATGAAGGAAAATCATGCCAAAAATCAATATTACAAAGAGTGAATTTTGGTTTGATGTTCCTAAGACGATATCTATTCCTTTCGATATCAAAACGGGGATGGTAACAGTAATTACTGTCATTAAAAGAGTTAATAATACAACAAGTACAAATTCTTTCTGATTTTGCCTTATATACCGTGAAAATGTTTTTATTAAGAAAAATGTGCTATAAGATGACGACATGTCATTAAAGACCTCCTTCAAAAAATGTAGCCTGTAGTTCAATATTCTTTATCTCTATTAATTCTTCCGTTATTCTGAAACGTCTAAAGTCTCATAGATTTCTTGATATTCACTACATGTCGACATTAATTTCTTGTGAGAACCTGACGCTAATATTTGACCATTAGAAAGTAACAAAACACAATCTGCGCTTTTTATTATTGATAATCTGTTTGTTACGACAAATACCGTGCGATCTTTATAATGGTGCCGTATGGTTTGAATTAACTGTGCCTCAGTTTTAGCATCGAGTGCAGAACTGAAATTATCTAAAATAATGATGCGTGGATCTCGCAAAAACATTCGTGCCAACGCAATTCGTTGACGTTGTCCACTGGAGAGTGAAATGCCACCTTCCCGAATAATAGTATTGTATCCATCATTGAACTTCATTATAAATTCATGAGCTTGTGCTAATTTGGCAGCGGTCACTATACGTTTCATCGAAACATTCATACCAAAACTAATATTGTCTTTAATAGAACGATTAAATAGCTTAACCTCTTGTTCAACCACCCCAATTTGTGATCGTAAAGCCTCTAAATCCCAGTCACGGACATCAACACCATCAATCAAAATTTGTCCCTTATCAACGTCGTAAAGACGATAAATGAGGTTGACTAATGTGGTTTTTCCAGAACCCGTCATACCAACTAATGCAACCATCTGCCCGGATGTAACTTTAAAACTGCACCGTTTTAACACGGGATTATGTGAATTATATCCAAAACTAACATTTTTGAACTCTACAATGCCCTTCATTGGTGCATTATATTTCTGTTGCGGACGTGTAAATTCCTCTTTTCCGCTGGTTATTAGTTGAAAATCGCGATCTGCGCTTACTAATCCTTTACGCAGTAACGCAAACACTTCAACACCAAGCTGTGATGGAGCACTTAAAAGAAGCATCAAGCCTATAAATTGGATCATTTGCGGAAATGTGATCACATGTGTCTTCAAAAGTAGGTATGCGTGTAACAACCCGATTGCTGTTGCAATCCCCAAAAAAAGCAACGCTGGATATTGAGCTGTTATTTTTGTCTGTTTTAGTGCCAAAGTTTGAATTTTCTGAGTCTTTTTGAAAAATTTTTCGGATTGCCTTTTTTGGAGATTGTTGATTCTAATTGTGGCAAATCCTTGTAAAGAATCCGCAACTAGTGTATTTAATTGTGCTTCGTTTTTTCGTAATTCTGTAATGATGCCGGATATTTTTCTATCATACCTTTTAAGACCAACAACAAAAAGTATGGTGTATAGAAGTGGAATGAGCAATAATTGCGGTGAAATTAAATAAATTAAGGTTAAAGGAACCAAAAACGCAAAAAAAGTCTCATAGAGTTTACTTAACGCAACACTAAAAATCATATCAATGGAAACGACATCAATAGTAGCTCGTGTGACAATTTCACCACTTTCTTGCTGATCATGAAAGGCTTGATTTTTTTTCAGTAAAGAAATGTAAAGTTCTTCTCGGACGTCACGCGCAATATTTTCTCCTAAAAAATGCGTTAGGATTCTATAGCAAAAAATTAGAAGTGCTTGAAATGCCGTCGCTAATACAATCAGCACAACGAGAAATAACACCCGAGACATTTGTTTTGTCGTTGTAATTTCTCCATATAATATCCCGACAAGCATTGGCACACTATTGCGAAATGCTGCAATAAAAAAAGGTATTAGGGCAATTACCACAATCAATAATCGATATTTGAAGAGGTGTGACATCAACCAGCGTGTTCTATTACGATAATTGTAAGATATCTTTTTATTGAGTTGATTAAAAGAGTCTAAATCGCTAACACTTTTTTGTTCCTTATTACTAAAAGATACCAAGCTCAGCAACAACCCTTTGTTTACCCTGGATTTGATTTGATCTGATCAAAAGTAAATTAAATTAAATTAAAGTGTTTTTTCATTTATGGTATGTGAGCTAATAGTTTATTAGGCGTTATTTTCCCACAAACGTAACATTGCTCATTTTTTTCAATAAGCATACACGTGGGCAAATTAATGAGTGAAAGGGTGTGGTGTCGTAAAAATTGGCTTAAACTATTTAGCACACCGAAATTCCGCCTAAATTCCGGAAAAACTTGTTAACGCTTATACCTTTTTACAGAATAATATGTTGAAAATATAAGCACAAGAAAGTAGGGAATTATTGGAGTGATTGGGTTTATTTCTCTTTCATTAGCAAAAAGAAGACTGAATGCAAGTAACAAATTGATTGTACCAAGTGCTATCCCCACTATACGGGTTATTGTTAAAAAAATGACTTTTTCCTTGATAGTGACATTTTGTTCTCGTAAGTTCGCTGGTAAAATTGCTTTTTTTGAAAAAGAGTGAAGCATAAAAAAACCAACACGAACACAATGATGTTTATCACTGTGACAAATACAATGGGTATGGTTATTGGGGCAAAAAATGAAATTATCAGCGATGGACGTAGCACTTTTATCAGAAGAGATAAAAGAATTATTGAGCTGACACCTGGTAGCCATATCGCCAATAAAAGCAAACGCAAGTGAAAATGTATTTCCAAAGAGCGTGCATTAGTATGCTTCATTTTATTTCTGTCCTTATCGCATGTGGATTTCATCTTTTCCGACTTCTGCCCACTTTCAAGGTCGTTTTTTGATTCAATACTTTATTAAAAGTCAAGATTTTCGAAACTTTTGACATTAGGTCCATATATTTCGGGGTGTCGAATGCCATTGGCAATATATATTATCATAGGTGCAAAGGGATACACAATTCCAATGGTAGCCAATGTAAGTATCAGCCCAAGAAACACCAGTTCAGTGTCCGTTCCTAATTCGAATGGCAGACTTATGAGCAAAAAGGTAAAGCCGTGCCTAAGTATGACGGGAAATAAGGTAAAAAACACCAGAAACAATGGTTCAGCCTTATTAGCAAAGGACGTCCAGTTTTTATAGGCGGCATCTGTATCTAAATAACTCATTTCGCGCATATACCACCACAAAATAAGTTGGAAAAGGAGAAAGGCTGATACAATGTAAGGATATGTCAGCGCAAGCGCTACGAAATACTCTATTGCAAAGGGATGACGTGCCACACCTATTATCGCATCAAAAAATGCAAAAGCGGTATAATCGGAATAAGCAACGCCACCAGAGAGTAACGGGTTTAGAAGGACGACAAGTTGTATGACAGTTATGAAAAGCAGAAACAAAAACATTCCGGATTCAAGCACCTTTAAATACCATGGGAGCAGCATGTATCCCTTTATTGCCCACCGTAAAAGATTCCGTTTTCTTTGAATCTGATGTAATTGCGTCTTTTCTTCTTCTGTTAAACTTTCCTCTAACAATTTGTGAATGTTTGGCATGTACCGACCTCTTCCGTTAAATTAAAATAACGAAGTTATTGATATTTTCATCATAACTAAACTACTTGAGACACACTTGAACCGAGGTAAACAAACAGTCTGTTTTTTAGTCTATAATATCCACATTTTAATGTATATAGTTTATAGCGGTCATGGTCATTTTTATGCCTTTTTTGTCGGGTGTGATAAGTATAGCAGCTATTTTCATGACAGTTGTACTGAGACACGCTTTAAATGGGTTATGAAAGCGGAGCTGATGGGTTAACGGCTATAATGTGCCTAATTATGTTTGATTATGTGATTTTCTGCGGTAAATGTCTTTTATTAGTGGCTATTATCATGGTGTAGCACTATGTTTTGTTTTTAAACGAATGTGAGAGT
>WAPZ01000542.1 GCA_015520535.1 Candidatus Heimdallarchaeota archaeon | reverse complement strand
TCCTAAACTAGCATTTAAAAACTAATTTACAGAGTTTAAAAAATCCACAATATGTTTAAAAACTATTTCTTGGTGAGTAACCATATCATGAGTCGCTTGGGGGATAAATACGCGTTTTATCCAAGGATATCTCTCATGTGGCAACTCTTGTGAAAAATCCTCCTCCTCAATATATTCATCATTCTCCCCAAATATAGCCAGCATCGGAAGATTCGGATATTTTTTCATTAAACGCGCTGCGTGGCTCTGTAATAACTCCTTCACAATTTCGTGGTAATACAAACGGAAGCCGAATAACTTGTAAGTGAGTGGCTTCCCTAATACTGCTGGAATAAAGTCAAGATACGCCAGAATTTTGAAAACCAAATATTTTAAATATCCATGTTCACGAATAATTCCTCGTCGCGTGGCTCGTCCATGACTAGGGGGTGTTGATAAAAAAATCGCTGCTTTTAGTTGAAAACCGCGCTTTACGGCTTCCATAATTGTGACACCACCTAACGAATGGCCTATCCCAATAATGTGTGGATTAATCACTTTATTGGGATATTCTTCTCTCACGATCTTTACTGCACGCTCTGCTACTTTAATAAAATGCAATGACGACCTTCGCGGGAAAGCAAACCGACCGGGACGGCTCCTGCCGGCACCTAATTGGTCGTATAGCACAACGACATAACCACGTGAGGAAAAGAAACGAGCTGCATTCTTGTACAAATTGAGCGAACGATAACCTCGACTGTCCATCCAATGAACCCAAATTAAACATTTTTCTGTTAAAAACTCTGATGGAAGCCAAATTTCCCCTAAAATTCGGTATTTATTGCCTATTTCAACTTTAAAGGCTCGTACTTTTGCCTGTATTTCCGTTTTCATCTAAAAACCACAACAGCATTTAATGACTTTTAATAAGAAAATAATTAAAAAGACTGCGATGTGGCAGTCATCCTGTTAAGAAAGCATTGCAGTTGGGAAAAATGCGAGATCAACAAAAAACTAAAATTATTTGCACCATTGGTCCGGCATCTGATGATTCTGATACAATACGCAAATTGTATGAAAATGGAATGAATATAGCCCGATTAAACTTTTCACATGGTACGCATCAAGGTCACAAAAAAATATTTGACTTAATTCGCTCTGAAACCCCAGAAGTTGCCATACTTATTGATTTACCAGGTCCCAAAATTCGTGTAGGCGAAATGAAACCTAACGTCATTCTGAAAGCGGGCCAGAAATTCACGCTTACTACCAATCCTTGTGTCGGTGATGAGAAAAAAGCCTACATTAACTACCCAGATCTTCCGAAGGACGTGAAAATTGGAAATCATATTGCAATTAACGACGGTTATATAAATTTAAAAGTCATTTCAAAGACAGACACTGAGGTAATTACAGAAGTAATCTCTGGAGGACTATTAAAAAGCAAAAAAGGCGTGAATGCACCGGATGTCAATTTGTCACTTTATTTTCCGACCGAAGAAGATCTGAAACACGCTTCGTTTGCGTTAGATTTGGAACCTGACTTTTTAGCTGCCTCTTTCGTCCGAAGAGCCCAAGATCTAGAACCACTAAAAGATCTTATTAAAGAAAAATACTCTCAATGTCGCATTATCAGTAAAATCGAACATCGTGACGGTGTTAAAAATTACAATGAAATTCTTCAAGCATCTGACGCCGTAATGGTCGCTCGTGGCGACTTAGGTATTGAAATACCAACTGAAAAAATTCCTTTACTCCAAAAAGATCTTATCATGAAAGCAAATGCCGCTGCCAAGCCCATTATAGTTGCCACACAAATGTTGGAGTCAATGACAACTTCTCCACGCCCCACCCGAGCTGAAGCATCTGACGTTTTCAACTCTGTTTTAGATGGGGCGGACGCTGTAATGTTATCCGGAGAAACAGCATCTGGTAAATATCCAGTTTTAGCTGTAGAATTCATGAAAAAAATCACGAAAGAAGCCGAAAACTACTTAATAAGCCACAAAATTTTCCCAAAAAAATACAAAGAAGAGACAACCACGCGTTTAGATGCCATTGGCAACTCTGTAACATTGTTAGCGTCACGAATGAACGCGGATGCGATTGTGACCGTGACGCGTTCGGGAGGAACTCCGCGACTAATTTCAAAATATCGCCCAAAGCAGCCAATAATCACGGGAACACCTTATCCTTGGACTAAACGTCAATTAAATCTTGTGTGGGGTGTAATTCCAATTACTATTGATGTTGCCACGAACACGGACGACTTAATTACCAATGTAATTGAAAAAGCCAGCGAGTATGGACTGATTGAAAGTGATCAAACTATAATCTTGGTTGCCGGATCATTATTGGGATTACCATCAAATACTAATCTCATACAAGTCTTCAATGTAGGTGAATTGTTGGAAATAATTCGTGCACAGAAAAAGCTAAAAATCGATCGAACGGGGACGTAGTTGAAATAATTCAGAGGCGGCAAAGGAAAGAGTACCTTGATCATATTGGCTGGAACTTACAAGCAAATATAATTTCGCTTGTTTTTCTACCTCCTTAGTTTCTAAACTTAGCCATTCCACAAGTGCATTATTAATGATACCTTCGTCGCATTTAAGCGAGATAGTAAATTTTTTTGCTTCTTTTCCTATAATGTGCTGAAAAATTCTATTTAATGTGGTGATAAATTTGAGAACTGCCAAATTATAGTATTGCATTTTATGATTTGATTCCACAAATGAATAAAAATGTTCGTTTTTCTGTCCAAGAATAGCAAAACTTTCAATTCCATTGAGCGTTTTTTCCATATAGTTGCTTAATGCCTCAATATAGGGATGCCTCTTTTCCTTTAGAATGATAATTTCCTCTTTACTTTGACCTTCCATGTCTTCATCGGAGGTATGACTTTTCTCTGAATCTGAATCCTCCTGGTATTCGATAACTAAATGCCATAAAATATCTAAGAAAGGACGATGGAGATGACTTATACGGCTGTTATCTGAAGTCACCAAGATAACATATTTATCTTTTTGAAACAAAAAATTCATAAAATAAGTTTCGTCCTCCGTGGTCGCATAAAGGTCAATATGTAAGAATAACTGATCTTTAAGCGCACTTTCAAAAGGTAAATTGCGTTTAATTGTGTTCAACCTTTTATTCAATTCAAAGACAGATTCGATGAGATCATAGCTTAATCCGATGTTATGGATTCCGTAGATTCTTTTACCGCCCACTAGTACCCGATCACGTTTTGTGCAATACGTATTTAACATCATCTCTACTTTTTGATCTATTTCCGTTTCTAGAATTTCACGAATTTTATCAAAAAGTCCCTCCATTATTTCATCCACTGATTTTCGATCATTATGCTTCAATAATTCAGCTTCTTCTTGAAATACATCAACTAGCGGTACGATCCGATCTAATAATCTATCTTGATATTCACGTGGACAATAAAGCATAAAGCTTTCCATTCTAGCCCCACTTCTTGCTTTTTCATCCGTAACTGAGTAACTAAATATTAAACATCGTCCACTAAACAATGTCACATTTACTGGAATGATGGCCGTATCTGACTCTCCGGTCGGTTCTCCAACTCCAATTGCCATTGTGAATAACGTGGTAGTGACCCCAGATAACACAGGTTCTGGAATATGAATGTTATGAAACAAGCTTTTTACAAGCGTTGGACCTTCTTCTTCATCAAATTTAACTCTACCTAACCAAAAAGGAATCATTGTGGTATATCACCAATACAAAACTTATTCTTCTATTTCAAAGATCTTTTCTAACTCTTTTCTTGATGGTGGGGATGGCGGTTCCTCATTTAACTTGAAGACCGTTTTTACAAAATAAGAGTCTGTCAATAGATTGGGAAGCACAGTCGATGAAAATTTAAGAAGTGGCGTTTCGTCGGTTTCAGCGATCAACACAAAAGAAAAAAGATAATTTTCCTTTACTAGGGTCGAAAACAATTTGTATTTTCCTAGTGTTGTCGAAAAAAATGGTAATGCTAATGAACTTTGGTCTAACTCCTTCTTGAGAACAAAGATGCGTGTAAATATGGCTGCTATAATCGAACTAACCACTCTAGAATGCAGTTCACCAAATAGTTCAACGAACCGATGTTCCGCCATTAGCACTCCATCTGTAGATGACAAAAAAACACACAACACATCCTCAGATTTCATGAAATGCTTTGTGACGTCGGCATAAATCTCTTTCAATAAATTACCTAACGAATACATTTTGTGCAACACTTTTCTCTTCATTTCTTTTTATCTATGATAGATTCACGCATAAATCCTTATCTGATCTCTATCTGCCAGTTCATGGTCCAATCCTACACGTTCACCGTCAAATTTAACGCTCGTTCCCCACACACGCGCAAAACGAAATGTTTTAAGAAATTTTTTAGATACCATTTCCACAGCATCTTTAACAGTATGAGCACCTTTTTTCAGAACTAACGGCCGTTGTGCAACTTCATTTCTTGAATCTCGTGTATACACGCGTATAATATCTAATGAACGAAAAATTTCCATTTTCAAGGTTTCAATGCCCTTACGAGACGTAGCTGATACTCCAATCACCTTCTGAAAAGGATAATTATTTGCCTTGACAAATTCGTTTAACTGGTTAAACTTAGCCAGACTTCCTTGAACATCACCTTTGTTGGCAACTAATACACATGGTTTCCGCGATACACTCTGCTCATTTACAGCATCAAGAAATTCTTCCAAGTTAACCGGTCCATAAAAAGTAACCACGGCATTTATTATTCCGCGATCATTTAAGATCTCCTTAATTAAATTTTTCTCTTCTGTAAAATAGTGGGCATCTAAAATCTGAATGCCACCGGCTCCCGTCTTTTGTATCTTTACTGGAGGTGTTCTCATATTTAATCGAATATTTGCCTTTTTTAATTCATTAAATACAATTTTGAGCTGAGTAATGGGATCATCAGCTAAGTCAACCACGAGTACACTCCCATCTGAATTCCGAATGGCTGTAAGAACACGGGTCCCATTATTAAGCCCTTCAGAAGAACCTTCAATGATTGCCGGCAAATCAACTATTTGTATCAATGCCCCATCTAAATCCATAACCCCAACTTCAGGTTTCGTCGTGGTAAAAGGATAATCTGCAACCTTTGAAGCCTCCGCATCTACAAGTGCATTTAACAAGTTACTCTTCCCACTATTTGGCATACCAATAATTGTAACTTGTGCATCATGTTCCTTCGGAACTAACCATCGCTCTCCCGTCCCTTTTGCACGTGCACGCTCCTTAGCTAATTCTTCTTTAAGCTTAGCTAGACGGATTTTTGCAGATCTTAACTCCTTTTCGACACCTTTATGGTGTGGAATAAGACTGATGTATTCTTGTAAACAACGAATTTTCTCTTGGGTTGTTTTAGCTTCTAAATATCGCTCCCATGCAGCTAAAGCCTCTGGTGGAAGATTCGCCGGCATTTATCTCACTTTAATTCTAATATCTCCAAGTACTACCGTCTTTTCCGATTTATTAAAAACTTCCTTCTTAAACGCCATACTTTTAGTCGCTCGTTCACAATTTTCTCTTCTGCTATTAGGTGAAATTCATATCCCAGTTGAGACGCTAGTTGTGGAAAGGTATCTTTTTCTGAGAATTGTGCAGTCAAAAGCAAGATTTCGCCATTTTTCTTTAAATAAAAACTTGCTTCTGTCAAAAAGGCAGATATCACCGATAATCCCTTACTACCGCCACTCCATGATATAGTAAGAATATCTTGAGATACCATTTGTTTTTCTTCGGGTACATATGGTGGATTGAAGATAATTACGTCAAAATTCTTTTTGTATGGCTTAAGAGCAGAAAATAAATCCGACTTAATAAATGAAACGGAATGTCTATTCAACGAATTCAGTTCCCACACAGTTTCTGCCACTTTTAACGCATGTAATGATATGTCCACTAACATAAATTTTGCCATATGGTATTTCTTTGCTAAAAAAGCCGAAATAAGACCAGTTCCACAGCCCATTTCCAAAATTGAAAGTGTTTCTGTGTTTTGATAGAATGAGGCAAAATGCCTTTCAATGACATCTAACAAGAACAAAGTATCTTCTTGTGGGTAATAAACGTCCTCATAAAGATAAGGAATCTGGATACCGCGAAACTGCACTGTCTTTCTTTGAATTACCATAGCTACACATCCAAAAAAGGCTTTTATAAAAGATTTTTAAAGCGCAATATTTAAAGTACCAATGAGCAAATTGTGGGATAAAAGGAATTTGTGATTCTTTGCGGTGAATTTAGGTGTTTCGAAAAAATTTACGTGAAATGATTAAACGTTTAGGATTTAATCCCGACGAAGAACTGAGTGATGAACTGATTAAAGAACTTGAAAAACAAATTTTAGATATTTTAGACAGTAGTCATATCCTTCCAACCAACGGCATTACAATTAAGACGGGTTGTGTGCTTCATAACATAATCTTAGAGAATTACGAAGAAATCAAGGAACAACTAATCCAACAAATCATCCATGGTCGTCCATTGGCAGAAAAATTTCACTTACGCCTACGTTTTCAATCTTTGTGCCTTCATTTAAATGAATATAATGAATGCAACATTATAAAAGAGCCATGTCCTTTTATAAAACAACCATCTTTGTGCGAAATAGTCCAAGAAAGTGTCAAAGATCCAGAATTAGAAAAATGGAAGTAAACACACGGCCTTGAGAAAAACATGCCGTAAATATAAATATTATTGAGGGTTCACAAATGTACTATACCATTATAACGCCATTAGGAATTATAATAAGTCATCTTTCCGAAAAAAATGAAGTCATACAAGCTAACTTCCATGCCTTTGAAATAAATGACGAAACATCAAACAGTCCACATAGTATTTTTTCTGAGATAAAGGAAGGAAAAAAAAACATTCAAATCCCCAATCTTTCCACTATTTTCCCACTAGAAGCGAATAACGATTTAACGCATGAATATGTTACCGATCAAAAGTTTTGGGCAGATTACTTATATAATGTAGCAAATTTACCCGTTAAATTAATTTCTAGCTCTCTTACACGAGATATTCGACAAATGACGTTTCAAAACTTATTTGAACAACGCGTGTTAACAGAAGAGCAATATTTTAGTGCACTCCAAAAACAGAGCATTGAAATTTGTAAAGAACAAATTAAGACCCTTTCACAAGCAAAAGATAAATTTATTATTCAAGCTATAAAGGCGTTGGATGATTTAAATAGCACAGTCAACTTAATTGCTGAACGCGTACGAGAATGGTATGGAATTCATTTTCCAGAATTAGAAGGACTAGTACGTGATAATGCACAATATTTACGTTTAATTTCTTCAATTGGACATAGAAACAACATCACAGAAGAGCATGAAGTTCTTCAAAATCTGTCAGAAAAAAGAAGAAATCAAATATTAAAAGCCAAAAATTCTTCTATCGGCGCTGACTTAGCTGAAGAAGATGTAGAACCTATTAAAAACTTAGCAGAACTCGGAAACACGACTGTTTCTATGGTAAACAAACTTTCAAACTACATAGAAAACTCTATGAAGCAAGTATGTCCAAATCTTAATGAAGTTGTTGGTCCAAGAATCGGTGCACGCCTCTTATCATTAGCTGGTGGCTTGGATAGACTCGCTAAAATGCCTGCAAGCACAATTCAAGTATTGGGCGCAGAAAAAGCTCTCTTTCGCCACCTTAAAACCGGTTCGGTTCCACCAAAGCATGGTATCCTTTTCCAAGACCCTAGAATTCATAATGCTCCCGTTCATTTACGCGGTAAAATCGCACGTTTGATTGCTACTAAAACCTCTATTGCCGCAAGACTAGATTACTTCGGAAATAACTTTCTAGGCGAAGAATTAACTAAAGAAATACACGAAAAAATCGAGGAAATCAAACAAAAATATCCGAAACCATCACCTCGGCAAATGAAGAAAAAAACAACACGTAAACATAGTAAAAAATCACAGAAAAAGAGTAAGAAGAGGGACAAAAAGAAAAAGAAAGAAATGACAACAAAGAAGAAAACAAAAAGGCAAAAAGGCAAATTTGAGAAATAATGGTGTATACAATGAAAATAAAACCGACTAAACATGAACGAGTTTATTTATCCTACCTTAACAACCAAAAGAACATTCTAACTGAAAATTTAACTCCAGGTACCCGTGTTTACGGTGAACAACTGGTCACATCAGAAAATAAGGAATATAGAATATGGGATCCATATCGCTCTAAACTTGCAGCGGCACTTTTACTTAGCGAAAATGAAATTCCACCCTTAATATGGAAACACGTTTTATATCTTGGGGCAGCGTCTGGCACGACAGTTTCACACCTCTCCGATATTATAAAAAATGACGGATATATCTATGCAGTCGAGTTTTCACCGCGTTCCGGAAGAAATCTGGTCAAACTGGCAGAAGAACGCCAAAATATTGTTCCTATTATCGATGACGCACGAAAACCAGAGAACTATGTTGGGATTGTCCCCATTGTTGACCTTATTTATCAAGATGTAGCACAACCTGATCAAACACATATCTTGGCACGAAACTGCCAAACATTTTTAAAAAATGGCGGATATTTTATTCTGGCAGTCAAAACCCAAAGCATAGATGTAACGAAAACACCGAAAACGGTCATAAATGAACAAGTTGAAATCCTCAAAAATGAATATGATCTAAAGATCCTTCATATCATTGATATCTCTACATATCAAAAAGCTCATAGCATAATTATTGGAACTAACGCTTAAACAACATTTTCTCATCCATTTCCGAAATATTAATTAGGCAATAATTCTTGATCCTTCTTAGTGATTTTTTAGGAAGAAATGGTGCTTGCCATGCGAACTATTACTTTTCTTGTTCGTTTTATTGGATATGTTCTTTTAACGATCATTACACTTTGGGTTAGCTTAACTCCACTTTTATTTATCCTATTTTACACCATAAATTCAAATGACCTCATTTACTATCTACTTTTACCATTAACTCTCTTAATAACTTGGATTTTTGGGTTTTTCGCTTTTTCGATTCTTCACCCTTTACTTGCCGTAAAACCCTTTTTACCACCCATCAAACCGGGAATGTATTCCCATAAAGATAAGTTAACTATATTAATGGCGTTGCGTTTGGCTGCCGATGGTATCTCAAAATATTGGCTAAAAACGCTAGAATGGATTCCCTATATTGGCCCACTTTTTCTATTTCCATGGCTATTACGACGATATGGAGCAAAAATAGGAAAAAACGTCTATATTGCTACCGACACTAGAATCGACGCTCCATTAACCACAATTGGCTCTAATACCTTTATTGGCAACCGCGCAGTAATAGCCAATCACGGAAATCATGGAAGAAAAGCTTTTTTCGGCCCAGTATCCATTGGAAAAAACTGCACAATCGGCTACTTAAGTCTTGTACCACCAAATGTCGAAATTGGTGATAATGTAGTTTTGGGCGTCTATTCAGCGTTCAAAATGAACAGTACCATCCCAAGTAATACCATTTGGGTTGGTCTTCCCGCAAAAAAACTCGAAAAAAATAAAAAAGAGGATAACTCAAATGACGCGGAAAATAACTGAAATCACCAAAAACAAACCAATTATCGAAAGATCTGCCGTTGAAAAAAACTTTATTCCGCTACGTCAAGTAAATACGCCGTGGAACACGGATCACACGTTTGGTAAAGGCATTGCACCCTTTTATAATCAATTCATCAAAGCTATGTTTCTACTATTAGGTCAAAATGAAAGTCGCCTTAGAAGACATGCCTTAAAAGAAAGTCTTGAACAAACAGGCGGTATTACAAATATTTCGCTGGCGGTCGACATTGGCTGTGGCACTGGTGAGTTTACCAAAGCTCTCGCCTTTATCCTCCAAAAAAAATCATGTAAAATTTATGGTATTGACATCTCCGAACACATGATCTGGATGGCTAATAATAATCATCATCAGAAAAAAACCAAAGAAATGACAAAGGTAAAAATTGTTTTCAAAAAAGCCGATGCACGAAAAACCTTTTTTCAAACCAATTCTGTTGATCTTATCGTCTCTAGCTTAGGTTTTCATGAATTTTCACCCCTTCTTCTCTACGACGTACTTAATGAAGCCCATCGAATATTAAAACCCAAGGGACGCCTTGTTATTTTCGACTATGGCGATGCGGTAACCAAAAAGAAAACCATTTTGAACACATTAGCGTACTATGTCATCATGCAAATTGAAACATGGAAAACCCAATACTTCATACGATGTGGAAGAGAAAATCTATTCACACGGTTTGCACCCTTTAAAATGATCTAT
>WAPZ01000541.1 GCA_015520535.1 Candidatus Heimdallarchaeota archaeon | reverse complement strand
GCTTAATGATCTTTTTGGCGTTTTTTATGCGTTTAAAGTCATTTTTATTTTTTATGAGCCATGATATGAGATGACAAACAGAGTTAAATAATATAAAGAATCAAGAGTTTTTAGATTTTAAATCAACGAATGAACGAAAATACAGAGAACTAGAAGGTGATTGTGTAATGGACGTGCTTAGTGAATATGTAGTTCCCTATGCAAAAAAACTGGGTGTTGATAGAGACGTAGTAAATGATTATTTGAATTTATGCGTTGATATAGTGGAACGAACCAATTTGTATGAAAAAGCAAGAGAATTTGATCGTGAAGGGCCAAAGTTAGTGAACGGTTGGGCTCAGTTACCAACTGGTAATGAAAAAATTTATCACGAGTTTGCAAAAGCGAGTCTTTATGCAACATTTGTCCCAGAACGGTATGGGGGTCATGAGCTTCCGACATTATTATATAATGCGTTTATAGAAATAGTGGCAAGAGCATGTGCCAGTACCGCTTTAGGTTCTGCAGTTCAAGGGTCAGTTATGGATATAATTTTGATGTTTGGTAATGAGGAGCAAAAGGAAAAATATCTGCCGGATTTAGCCGCTGGTAAAAAATGGGGTTCTGTTTGTTTTACTGAACCCGGTGCGGGTTCAGACTTAGCTTCGGCACAGACTCGCGCAGAGTATGAAGATGGCTATTACATTCTCAATGGTCAGAAACAATGGATAACAAATGGAGGTTTTTCAGACATTTATATTGTATATGCGAAGACTGACCCAGAATTAGGTAAAAAAGGATTTAGTCAATTTATTGTTGAAAAGGGGATGGAAGGATTTTCTGTTGGTCGTTTAGAGAAAAAATATGGATTAGAGGCATCGCCGACTGCTGTTTTGAATTTTGACGATTGTAAGGTGCCAGAAGAGAATCTATTAGGTAAACGCGGAGAAGGTCTCAAGCAAACGATTATGGGATTGAGTGGTGGCGAACGCATTGGGGTAGCCGCGTGGGCTACTGGTATCTCTTGGGCTGCATACTTAGAGGCAAAGGAATACAGTCAAGAAAGAAAGGCATTCGGGAAAAAAATTGCAGAATTCCCGATTATTAAGAAAAAATTAGAAATGATGGAACATCAATTAGATATTTCACGACAACTTTACACGAAGGCAGCTTATATTAAGGATAGTAACGGCCCATTTACCATTGAGGCCTCAATCGCAAAACTTTATGCCACTGAAGCGGGAATCAAAATTACTTACGAAAATCAACAAATACATGGTGGCAATGGAATTTCAAGAGAATTTAATGCCGAACGCCATGTCAGAGATATTCGAACGGGCACTATTGGCGGTGGAACCTCAGAAATCCAGCAAATGATAATAACTCGTCACTTCAAAAATGAAAATGTGAAATATAAAGGTGATAAAGGCCCATACGAGCTGTGGCATCACCCTCAACTTAATCACACCTATGAAGTGCCGAAAGGATTGATTGATTGGGAATTTTATGGTGTGTCGAAATAGCATAAGATTTTTTTACTTTTTTTCAATCTTTGGCATATAGGACACATTAATAAAATAGGTGGGTCTCAATGAAGAAACTATTATGGACTCCTTCTGAAGAGCGAATTAAAAAGGCAAATATAACCAAATTTATCTCTTTTGTTAATAAAAAGTTTTCACTTAACATTAAAACGTATAAAGAGTTGTATGAATGGTCAGTCACTCAAATTGAAGATTTTTGGAAAGCAGTATGGGAATTTGTAGATATAAAATATTCACAACCCTACACTAAGGTAGTTGAAGATCTAGATAAATTTCCGCCAAAGACGAAATGGTTCCCCGGTGCACAATTAAATTTTGCTGAAAACTTGTTACGTTTTCGTGATGATCATTTAGCTTTTATTTTTAAGAATGAAACGAATAAAACAACCCGTATGACGTATTCTGAATTATATGACTTGGTGTCACGGGTGTCACAAGCATTAAAGTCTTTAGGCATTAAACCCGGTGATCGCGTAGTAGCCTACATGCCGAACATCATCGAGACCGCAGTTGCGATGCTTGCGGCAACCAGTCTTGGTGCTATTTGGTCTTCTTGCGGCGCTGAACTTGGGGCACAAGCTGCTATTGATCGCTTAGGACAAGTAGAGCCGCGTGTGTTATTTACTATCGATGCTTATACGTATAAAGGAACGCGTTTTGATCAATTACCTAAAGTTCAAGAGGTAGTCGCCCAAATCCCGACGTTAGAAAAAGTTGTGGTACTAGAATATACAGATAAAAATCCTTCATTAGATCAAATCCCCAATTCTGAAACATTTGAAACTTTTATTGCACCATACTCGCCACAACCGATTGAATTTGTTCAATTGCCTTTTGATCATCCATTATATATCATGTTTTCATCTGGAACAACCGGAAAACCCAAATGTATGGTTCAAGGTGCCGGTGGTGTGTTAATAAATCATTTAAAAGAACTAGTGCTCCATACCGACTTAAAACGAGAGGATATTATTACTTATATTACTTCTCCGAGCTGGATGATGTGGAATTGGTTAATCTCATCATTAGCTGTTGGCGCAACCATATTTCTTTACGATGGTAATCCCTTATACCCTGATTGGCGAACAATGTGGCGTTTCATTCAAGACGAAAAAATCACTATCTTCGGATGCAGCGCTAGTTATCTCCATTATCTTAAAAATATTGGTGCTAAGCCCGGAACTGAATTTGATCTTTCCAGCTTACGCGAAATATCACAAACAGGATCTGCATTGTCACCTGAAGGCTTTGAATACGTGTATACAGAAATTAAACGCGACGTTCACCTCAATTCTATCTCTGGTGGAACGGATATTAATGGATGTTTCGTAGCTGGCGCACCAATTTTGCCGGTGTATTCTGGTGAAGTTCAAGCCCCTGCTTTAGGAATGAAAATCAATTGTTACGACGAAACGGGCAATCCTATCCGCGATAAACAAGGTGAACTGGTATGTGAAGTTCCTTCACCATCGATGCCCTTATATTTTTGGAATGATCCTGAAAATAAAAGATATAGGTCTGCATATTTTGAATTCTATAGGGATAAAAATGTATGGCGTCATGGTGATTACGTAGTGTTCCACAGTGACACAGGCGGTGTTACTTTTTACGGGCGTTCAGATGCGGTCTTAAAACCTTCAGGTGTTCGTATTGGAACCTCGGAAATTTACAACGTGGTAGAAGAACTAGACGAAATTGTTGACAGCTTGGCAGTCGGACAAAATTGGAAAGGCGATCAAAGAATTATTCTATTTGTTCAATTAGCACCCGGTTATAAACTTACTGAAGAATTAAAACAAAAAATTAAAAGTGAATTACGCCAAAAAGCGTCACCACGCCATGTTCCCGCTGTCATTTTAGAAACACCGGATATTCCATATACTTTTAGTGGTAAAAAAGTCGAAATTGCGGTCTCTAACATTCTTAACGGGCGGCCGGTCACTAATCGCGATGCACTTCGGAACCCCGAAGCATTAGATTATTTTGAAAAAATGGCAAAAGAACTCCAAAAATGATCTTATAATTTGATGGTGACGTTATACTTATACTCTTTTCATTTTTTTCTTAAACTATCCCAATTCTTTGAAAAAAGAGAAAATAAAGAGAAATGAAAGGGGTAAAATCATTTTCCATCGGCCGCCGGTACAAAGTACACGTC
>WAPZ01000540.1 GCA_015520535.1 Candidatus Heimdallarchaeota archaeon | reverse complement strand
CGTCAAATGCATATAAAAATAAATAATATAGAGGTTATATGTCATTTGATAAATAATCACTCATGGAATTGAAAAAAATGGAATTACCACCCGAATTTCAAGAGCTTTCAGCTCAATATGAAAAAGCAAAAAAACTCGCCCAACAAGGTGAGTTTTTAGCCGCGGTAAAACAAATACAAGGCGTTTTAGATGCGGCACTCAAAAATATGTCAAAACATATCATGTTCTTTTTATTATACTCTGATGCTCTTGCCTTTTCTATTCAAGGAATTGCACTCAATCAAGCCGCTGCTCTTGCCCAAATCGAGCAATTCGATTCTGCTATGAAAAGTCTCGACTCTTGGCTTTGGTACGAAAATGCCGCCACCGACATCATTGATGTCGTCCAAACAGAAGAAGCTTTCCAATCTGAAGATCTTCTCCCCATCCGAAACATCGTTCTTCATTCACATTGGCATAATCTGGCGCAATTCTTTACCCGACTATCTGAAATCGTTTCAACAGTTGAAAATATCTGGAATTCCGACTTATCGACTGTCGACCATATTCCCGAACGTACTAAAGAATATCTCCAAAAAGCGCGATCCTACCAAGAAAAAGATGAAAACCTCGGCAGTTATCGTAGTTGGATCGACTCCTTCGATTCTAAACTCCTCGGGGCTGAAATTGCTTTCCTGAGTGCAGCACTATTATATTCTGATATACACAAACGCATCAACGAATGTCTAATTTCCTTCCGAAAAATGCGAACTGCTCAAGAAGTCCTTGCACACCATACTGATGAAATTCCTCAGCAAACAAAAATTACACTTGACAATGGAATTGACATCTTAAAACAACAATGGGAAGTTTTTCTACGCCAAATCAAAGCACCTATTTCTATTTCTAAAGACCAATCGCTTCATGAAATCATCACACAACTAGAAAAATTTTCAGCCGCTCAAACCTAAGCCTAAAAACAGAAAGATCGCTCACCAATTTAGACAGATTGCATCAAAAACCTAACTGGTGTCGATTCAATGAATAATCCACCTAATCATTTAAAATACGCACGACCGCTTCCCAAACACATCTGGTGGAAGGAATTACTCCCTAAAAACGAAAAAGAAAGAAAACAACGTCTTTTAATTGCAGTTTTAGTCAGTGGACTTTTTCTTCTCACTATAGTATATTATATTGCACAAAATCCAAACAAACACCTCTCAATAACTAATATATTGCTCTTTTTCTTTGTTAGTCTTATTTTCTCCCTTATTTCTGCTGTTTTAACCTTTTTTCTCCGTCCAAAAGCCACTTTTATTGGAATCTGCATTACTTTCATTGTTGCCGCCTTATCAGAATACATCCAGTTGAACACGAATGTCTATATTGAATCTCCAAGAGTTCCTGATTTTAATGCTGTTCTTGTCCTATCGATCATCATTTGGCTTCTTTTTTTCTCCAATTCTCTCGCCATAGCCAAAATTATCCTTACAAGATATGACTTATATTTTCATTATGACAAAAAAAGTCTTATTCTTGCCAGCGCCATCATTCTTTCTATTTTAGTGAGTTTCTACTTTGAAAACGTTTTAAATATCATTAAGATTCCTTATCTTCTTTTTCTTGCCATTTTGACATTTTATTCTTTTTTTGCAGCTAGAAAAATATCTTCTTTAGAACAACTCAGTATTATAGTCGTTAGCGCCATCATTATTGGCGCTATCATTGAAATTCAATCCACGATCTTTAGTATTCAGGACTCCACGTATTTTATTTCACGTGTTTTCTTGTGGCCACTGAAATTGACCGCCATTATCGGCATTATATTGCAAATGTACCCCATATTCGTCAAAGAAGATTACGATGCCTTATATGAACTACAAATATTCTAGTACATGGTTATTTGCATGTTTGGTTAAGAAAAAAGTGGATATCCAACATATAACCGCCGATAGCAACAACATAAATGGGAATAGCGCAGACATGAATTTCTATATTGGAGAAAAATCGATAAAAACGCAGAGAATTGGTCCCGCGGGCGCGCTTCGAACGCGCGACCATCCGGTTTGAGCCTCGGCTGGCGGCCTCTTCATTGGGGATCGGAGGCGCGACGAAGTCTACAGCCGGACGCTCTACCAGGCTGAGCTACCGCGGGAACTTTATAGAGGCTTTTTTTTCAGATTTTTAGAAATTCGATCTTGGAAAATATCTTTTTGTGGTCATTAAAACATCTTTTATGATTGTTTATTTATCTTTCTAGTTTGAAATCGGTCAGCAGTGCTGTTATTCGAAGTAAAGCATCTCTAGTTGTCCTTTATTTGCAAAAAATAGATTAAACGTCACTTAGGTGATGATGTTATGATGGATTGACGATGGTATATGATTATGGCTATATTTGAAAGAAAAAGGAGAGAATAGTTTTTTATGTGGGTTTTATTCCTTTTTTTCCTTTGCTTTTGCTTGTTCCCACCAGCTTTGAGTGATAATAACGACTTTTCCCTTAAGGTGTGGATATTTTGAAGGTAAAAGTTCAATAACCGGCTTTTCGACGCGTTCGTAGATTGAATGTACAGCTTTTACGCGTTCGCGTTCTAAGGCGCCTTGAAAGGTCTCAATACATTTTATGAGATCCGATCGCGTGAATATTCCCACCACTTGTTCTTTGCCTTCGTTATTACGAACAGTTACTGGCAATCGGCCAATTCCGTATTTGTACATGATATCAAGCGCTTTTTTGACCGTCCATTCTGGTCGTGCAGTAATTACGTTTTTTGTAGCAAGATCAAGAATGGGAACGTCGAGCTTATTAGTAACAGTGGCATACCGAAAGTCCAAGAGGCTAAATATTCCCAAAAGATTACCTCTTTTATCAACTACTGGATATCCAATGTGCCGGTACGCAATAAAAATATCCATAAAATCTCTTACATGCGTATCCTCTAGGATAGCAACAACTTCAGTGTGCATGACGTCCTTAACTAAAAT
Source organism: Candidatus Heimdallarchaeota archaeon (assembly GCA_015520535.1). GTDB lineage: Archaea > Asgardarchaeota > Heimdallarchaeia > Hodarchaeales > S146-22 > S146-22. Next base: position 23,112 of record WAPZ01000540.1, on the reverse strand, counting down.
ATAATTAAGAACCTCATCGACGCTTCGTGCTTGACTGGTAACTCCTTCTGATGCCAGCTTTTGTGTGTAAATGGATTCTTCGACAAATTGCTGATGAACAAGAAAACTGGCTGAACAAGCTAACATTAGTGCGGGAAATACATAATAATCGCCGGACATTTCAGTACTAATTACAATCATGGTAAGTGGTGCCCGTGCAACTCCAGCAAACATGGCTGACATTCCGACCAGTCCATAAAGTCCCGGTGTAATTGGAAGCTGCGGGAAAAGAATTGAAAGGAGAATCCCATAGGCTGTTCCTAGGGTAGCGCCCATGTATAAAGATGGCGCGAAAATACCACCTGAGGCGCCAGAACCAATTGAAAGCGATGTTACGACAATTTTCAGTAAGCACATTAATAATAAGACACCAATTAACATGAATAAAAGATTAGTTGACTGGAGTTTGTCTGCACCATACCCGTTAAGTGCAGATTGAATAATGGCATAGCCGGAGCCTCGTAAGCTTAAGCCTTGAAATTTAATTATACCATCACGTACTTCAATATTTAGAAGAAGAAAAATACCGACAAAAAAAGCACCAATTGCGGGTTTTGACCATTCGGGAATTTTTTTGAGGTTTTCGAATGTGTCTTCGAAAAAATACAATGATTTCTGCCAAAGGATTCCTAAAAATCCACAACTAAGTCCTAATATGATGATAAATATAAATTCTATAGGAGCGTGTGGCGTATAGACTGGAACTTGAAAGACTGGTGTTAGCCGGTTGAGGAGGATATGGTTGATCGTAACCGCAGTGACCGCACCAATAGTGACAGGAACTACTGTATGAACTGCAACTGAAGCCAGTAAAATCTCAATACCGAAAAGTGCTCCACCTAGTGGTGCATTGAACACAGACGCAATCCCTGCTGCTGCTCCAGTAGCTATAAGCACATTAATTTCGGCTGGGCGCATATTGAGTCTTTGTCCTAACACAGAACCAAGCCCAGCACCGACTTGAGCTATGGGTCCTTCCGCTCCAGCACTGGAGCCCGTTCCTATAGAAACGACAGAAAGAAGATATTTGGCAACTGGAACACGAGTTCTCATTTTTCCTTCTTCAATATACATAGATTCCATAACATTAGGGATACCATGCCCCTTTGCTTCGGGTGCAACCTTTGAAATGATCGGCCCGACAATTAATCCGCCGACCGTTGGAATAATAATTAAAATGAGCCAACTCAGACCAATAGCATAAAAAACAGAATCCCATAGCGAAAATACCGATAGGCCTTCACCTTCGGTGCCAAACATAAGGCTATCTAATATTTCAACGCTTTTTCTAAAAGCAAACCCCGCAAGACCTCCGACAATACCTAGAATGACAGCGAGTATATCCATGGTTAGATTACTCCGAGTCATGATTTGTTTCATCAATAAGCCTCCCTGTAATGGTCATGAATCAATTTGAGTCTGTGACACAAAATAAAAACATTAATTAAAATGATTGTGGTGAGTTTTTCAGTGGCGGGGTTTTCTCTTTTAGATTTTTTTAACATGGTTTGAATTGTTGTGTTTGACAATATTACAGCTTGATTTTGAACTAAAATAAAAAAATATAATTATTCGATAAAACTGGAAGTGTTGTGAAATAATGGCGCTGTTTACGAGGAAATTAAAAAGAGAGAGCCCAAAATAATGAGAATAAGGCCGAAAAGATGCCAGCGAGTCCACTTTTCGTGGAGGAAAATGAAGCCAAGAAGTGATCCCACTAGTGGCGTTATAGCGGAGATTGGCGTGGCTCGGTTCGCACCAATAATTTGAATTGCACCTAAGAAGAGCGTACCACCGACAGCCCATGCTGTAATACCGCTTAAGCCCATGGTAATCTGTGCAGTTCTATTTTTTAAAATTGTGTTTAGATTTAAGGCAAAATTCTCGTGTAACGTTGGAAAAATGCGTGAAAACGAACTGCCAAAAAGAAATGCGATTAGCAGAATAAATAATATACGATAGAAATTTAGGATAAGCGGATGCACGTTTTGTACAAGAATTATTTTTAGTGTTACAACGGCAATGCCCCATGTTGCAGCACTTAGAATGGAAAGAGCAAAGGCAAGGCTTTTTTTATCCCCTTTAACATTTGTAATGCGTGCAGTATTTGTACTTTGCACTTTAGAAACGGCAATCACGCCGGATACAACTAAAATCGTCCCCATGATAATTGGAATGGTGAATTCTTCTAATCCTAAAACAAAAAGATACATGGCAGCAAAAAAAGGATATGAGGATGAGATTGGAAAACTGAACGAAATATCAGCTTTTGAGAGCGAAATTAAGTAAAATAAATCGCCAAAGAAGAGAGCTACTGCCGAAAGTATAGTAATGATTATGATTGGATAATATATTGGAGCAAAGGGATTAATATCTGGGAACAATGCAACAAAAATGAGTACGAGGATAAAGAGTACCGGAAGTGCATATATTCCCCGTAAAATCATGCTTTGTACAAAGTTGACTTTGATCACGGAAATTTTGACTAATAAAGCGCTAATCCCCCAACAAAAAGCGGCTGAAAATGAAAGAAGAACACCAAATAAAAATAAAAGTGTTTCCATGAGCACATCACGTGGTGACGCTTCAAATTGGGTGTATTTTAAATTTATTTTATTGGCAAATTGATGCATGCATTTTTTTTCGGTTCGCGATTCGTAAGAGAAAAATGTCAACCAATTTTCTTTCGGTGATGCTATATGGGAGAATCTGAGAAAGTGCAGTCGCTATCATCATGATGTGTGCTTGTATTTTTTCCGGTTGTTGATCAAAAAGCATAGGTAAGGATTCTGTCTCATTGTCTTGTGCTAAAATAAGAAAATAATGATAAAGATCTATAATGTTGCGGTTAGGTGCAATTTTTTCTAAATTCCGTTCTGTGGGCTCTAAGACTTGAATGAAATTTTTATTCTTTATGATAAAGGTGTTTGTTCCCACGGATTCCAAATCAATGCCACAACTTTGTGCCAGTTTTCTTGCATCATCAAATAATAACGCTTGATTTTGATACAAATGTCGCCAGAGGATATAAAATCGTGCGATTGCTGGTAAGTCTTCGATTTTTGTGCGTATTCCGATAAAATCAAAGATTAAGTCGGTGATAATTATTCTAATGTCTTTAAGAAACGTTGCTGCTGATAATGGACGTCCTTTTGCGTTTAAAATCACACTATATTTACTAAAAACCTCAAGGCCAAAGCCAATAGCGGCAATGAACAAATCAGGTCCACGAATGTTGTGAGACCAAAGCATGGGGACTTTGGTGAAAAGCTTTGTTTTTAATTCCTTTTTAATTGCGTGATAATAGCCACGTTCCTTTTTCTCTTGTTTTCGAAGTATAATATATATGGAAGAGGCTAAAACAGCAGCTTTATTTGCTTGTGCGACCAATCGATTTTTTGTTTCCGTTGTGATTGGCCACGCTGCTGTAACCGTCAATCCTGATTGCATTAAGGACGAAAGAAGGCTTTCCCATCCGTCAGTAGTTTTATACGCATATACTACGACCGCAATGCCATTTTTTTTCAACACTCGGTGGATTTCATGAAAAGCATGTCGCAGCTGCGTTTCAAAATACTTTTTTGCATTTTTTTTGTTATCATGCCGTAATGGGTCCGCAACTATTTCTTTTGTTCGTTGTGACAGTGTAGTAGCGAATAGATCCGGGTAAAGATATCCAACAGAACGTTTTAGCCATACATAAAAAAAATCAGCAAGGTCGGAATATATAATGTTATCATAATAAGGGGGATCAGTAAAGACCGCATCAAAATAGTCCTCTGGAAATGGCAATTCGGTGGCCGAACCGTGATAGACATGTGCCGATGTGGTATCCATCATTTCTGTATGCTCTAAAAAATTGAGAACAATTTGTGTGGCATTTTGCCACGCGCCAGGAAATTCACTGATAGGATTGAGTTCAAAGTAATCCCACACCATTGACAGACGTTGTCGGCCAAACGTATTGTAGGGGCTTTCTGATTGTGCTTCCCACCAACATAATTTAGTTGAAAACGAAATAACACGATCCAAGATACAAACAAGATAACTCGTAATTGCAGTCGCTAATGCGGGATCATAATGGAGCTGTTGCATTTCCAAATAGGCATACCGGATTTTTTCGATAAACGTTATAATGCTTAACAGTTGTCGCTCGTTAAATAAATCCGAGAAACGTTGCATTCCAAACGCCACTACTCGCATGTGGCTTCGACCGTTATAATGCGGAATTTCTTCGGTCGGAATTGGATCTATTTTCCATTGTTGCTGAAAAAACTTCCGTTTTTCTTGTAGCATTTTTTTAACAGTCAAAAATTCTTTTGAAGCCTGTCTTTCGATTAATACATATTTGATGTCTTTTTTCCTTGCATGAACCTTTTTATTACGAAATATTGCAATGATTGGAATTTCTTCATATTTTTTCTCTTTTAGGAGGCTAATTAATTCGTGTCGGTTTATTATATGATGACAACTGGGACAATGGACTGTTGAATTCGATATAGTTCCTTTTTCCGGAATAAAACATTCAGATGAAGGCGTTTTCTTGGAATCTTCTCCTATTTTTTCTTTATTTTCTGCTACAATCTTGAAGGTAACTTCATTTTTTTTCAGATGCGGATGTAAAAAAACACGTTTTTTTCTTTTTTTGCTAAGGAAGTAATGTTTCATAAGTGGAATTTTGCGTTTACACCTCGGATTTGTACATTTTATGACACGCACCCATATAAAACCGTAGATGTCATACTCACTTAGATTCTCCTTTGGATTGATTTCTATTTCATAAAGTTGTTTTAAGTCCTTTAAAGCTTGCTGAAAAACTTTCTCTGCCCATTTCTGCACTTCACGCTTTAGTTTCTTCTTAAAGCGATGTGGAAAGTCTAGTGCACATTTTTCTATGAATACTGCAACGGGGTTGTAATCTAACGCATACACTTCGCATCCTAAGCGCAGAGCTTCAAATGGAATAGTTCCACTCCCCGAAAATGGATCTAAAATTTTTGGCCGGGTACCGGAATATGTGGTTCTAATATGTTCACGTGCCTTAGTCAGCAATTCAGAATTTAATGCATTCCGCCAGTCACTTAAACGTTCAATAAATTGAAGTGTGGATGTCGGCTTGTTATTCTTATCGTCATGTAAATTGTCTTCTGTACTAATATAACCGGGAATTAACGCTGCGTAAATAGACGCACGAGAACTGGCTAGTGGACGCCGCGCCCACCAAATATGAAGGCTTGATAGATGTCCTTTATGGGAAAACTTCTCCTTTTCTGAATGTAAACTAACAGTATGAACCGGAAAAATCTTTTCTATGAAGCGTTGAGATGTTGAATCCTCTGACACCAATGGTCACCATTTTAGCTATCTCAAATCGACGTATTTTAAATCATGGTATGTGCAGAAAAATAAGCCTATAATCATGATTTTTTTGGTGATTTTTGTGCTTTCCCGTTATGTGAAGTTCCGTTCCTTAAAAAGGAGGCGATGCCCTTAAAAAGTAGTCTATCTATGTTCTATCATGAATATAATAGAATTTGGTGACAAGTAAATGGATAAAGATAAAATTTCTCCGCTTTTACTTACTCTCAAAAACTGGCTCACCCAAGATAATATAAAATTCGAACAACTGCCCGATGAAACGTCAATCTTCAGACTGGGACTGGAGTTACCAAATAAATATAAGTTTCAAGTCTTTCAACCAAAAAATAAAGAATTTTTAGTGTTCCATTCGCAATTACGAATTAGTCCACAGCATAAAGATGCTATGAAAGCAATGACACCCAAAGATTTGGATAATTTTCTATGGACACTCAAATTTCGCCTTTTAATGATTAATAATGCGCAGTTTGCCCTTCACTTTGAACAAAATACCACGCCACCCATGTTAGATCGGATAGACTTTGTATCACGGATTTTTGTGGAAGATCTCACGCGAACTACATTTTTCTCGTACATCGATGCCATCAACAAAGGATTAATAATTGCAAACTGGACATTTCTCCAATTATTAGGAAAAGGAGGATCGATAAGCGAACCGCACGATCTTAGCTTCTTATAAAATCCACGCCCAAGACGCCACATTAATGAAACTAAAGAATGCTTTTTTTTCATTTTAAACCCGCATTAATGCAAAATTCATCTAAAATTATTCATATCTCACCCTTTTACGCAAATTTTACCATATTCTTATCCATTCTTCCCTTTGTTGAAACATTGCCAAAGGATTCTCACCGCATTTGAATGCGACCTATGCCATAATCATTTCAATATATGTTAACGTGTTTGAACCACAAAAAGTCAAAAATACACCTTTTTCTAGAAAATCTCCCCGCACATTTAAATCGAAACCTTTATAAAGTAGCAAACTTTTAGTTTCATTGAATAAAAACACTAAACTTCTATACAACAAAAAACAAGGTAAGTCTAAACTTTTTGAATGTTCTTTATAAGCATTCTATTTAAAGAATGCAAATCAACCTTGACACCCCGAAAATCCAATATTAAATAGAAAATATAGTGTAAATCTTTAAAAAAATAGGTGATATTATGAGTGAAGTAGTAACCGGAAAGCCTCTTGTTATTGATAATGGAACTGGCCTTTCTAAAAATGGATATGCTGGTGAAGATCAACCACGCTCTGTCTTCCCCACCCTTGTCGGATACCCTAAATACCAAAGTATTATGAGTGATGTCGACCATTATGTCCGTGAATATTATGTCGGCGAAGAAGCCATGAATCTCCGTGGTGTCTTACGTCTTGTCTATCCACTCGAACACGGTATCGTCAATGACTGGGATGGTATCGAAAAGATTTGGTCTTACACCTTCCACAATGACCTCCGTGTCAACCCAGCCGAACACCCAGTTCTTCTCACAGAAGCTCCACTTAACCCAGTTGCCAATCGAGAAAAAATGGCCGAAATCATGTTTGAAACTTTCAACGTCCCCGCTATGTATGTCTCAATGCAAGCTGTCCTCTCTCTGTACGCCTCCGGTAGAACCACAGGTCTTGTCATCGACGCTGGCGATGGTGTTATCCACATCGTCCCCATTTATGAAGGATTCGCAATTGACCACGCCATTCAACGTATAGACCTTGCTGGACGTGATATAACGGAATACCTCAGAAAATTACTCCGAATGCGCGGATATGCGCTCACTAGCACGGCTGAAAGAGAAATCGCACGAGACATCAAAGAACGACTCTGCTACGTCGCACTCGACCCAGAAAAAGAACTCAAACTTGCAGAAAAAGTTTCCGGTATTGAAAAACAATACACGCTACCCGACGGTGAAGTCATCACCATCAGTGCTGAACGCTTCCTCGCACCTGAAGTCCTCTTTGATCCTTCAAGAATCGGAAAAGAAGACCCACCACTTGACGAAGCCGTCTATAACTGTATCCAAGCTTGTGACATCGACCTAAGAAAAGAACTCTATCAAAACATCGTCCTCTCCGGTGGAACTACCATGTTCCCTGGTTTGAAAGAGCGTCTACACAAAGAACTCAAAGAATTAGTACCGGAAAGCGTCGAGGTAAGAATTGTAGCACCACCAGAACGCCGTTATTCTGTTTGGATCGGCGGAAGTATCCTTGCTTCTTTGAAAACTTTCCAAAGATTGTGGATATCAAAGAAAGAATATCAAGAACAAGGTCCTTCTGCTGTAAGAAGAACCATTTAAACCTTCTTCTATCTTTTCCTTCATTTTTTCTTTGTGATAGCTTTTTCTCTATTTTGCGTTATTTTTCTGCGCTTTTTTGCAAGATCCTTACTTTTTTAGTTAAATCAATGCCTCTTGCAATTCGTAATTACGCTGTTTTTCCATTTTGAGGCAGCAGAATGAGTAATAGGATTCTGCATTTTTCTTTTGCTTTTTAAGCGTACATTGTCACTTCATCTCCCTTTATTCTTGGAATTTCAATACAGGATGCCATTTCCTAATATAGATTTTTTTTGAATGGGTCTAGACAAATTCACGAAAAAAAATACAAGATTGCCATGTCAAAAAGCTTTAAAGATGTGCGTTCGATGTATCAAATGAATTAAATGAGGATTCTTTGCATTAGTATTCTTCTTTAGTGCATTTTACATGCTAGGTGGGGTTAGAGTGCAACCAATGTCGAATATTCGTTTAGTGCGAGAATTACGTTCATTAAACCCGAATGTTCAATATGCATTATTGTTCACAGTGTTTCAATCCTTTGGTCGCGGAGTATGGATGGGGAATGTCCTCAGCGCATATATTTTTCTTTTAGCGGGTGAATCAAACCAAATGCTAGGAATTGTGTCGGCAGTTACAGGATTGGCGATGACAGTCGTGGTTTTGCCAGCAGGATATTTAGCAGATCGCTTCCGCCGTGACTGGATGCTTAGAACAGCAGCAATATTTGGCGTTTTTTCCTTACTGTTTATTTTCTTGTCAGTTAATATTCTTACTGTTGCTGTTGGATTGGCGCTTTGGGGTTTATTTCAGGGATTTACACGCCCGTCATTAGAGGCAATCTTTGCGGATTCAATTGAATCGGGACGTCGATCGAGATTGTATGCTTGGAAGCATGTAGCTCAGCAGATTGGATTAGCAACAGGGCCATTTATGAATGTGGCTTTGTTTTATATTTATGGTGATCTTTGGGATTTAGTTATATTGAAATCGGTGATGATGGTCGGTTTATTATTATCATTTATTTCAATAATTATCCTTTTTCTTTTTAAAGACGAGTATGAATTGGGAAAGGAAAGTGAATCTATTATTATAGCAGAGCGCAAAAAAGAATCAGTTTCACCACAAGCCACTCTGCAGAAACGTTCTTTGAAGGATAAAAACAAAAAAACGACTTTAAAATATTGGAGCATTCCCCTAATTTTAGTCTCAAGTAATTTGATAATCGGTTTTGGAGCCGGTATGACGGTTAAATTCTTTCCCATTTTCTTTTGGAAGATTTATGGCATGCAACCAATTATTGTGCAAGTCATTTTGGGTTTAACGTTTGCATTTACTGGAGTAAGTGGTTTAACAGCACAAAAATTATCCTTGCGACGTGGCCGAGCGGAGATGATATTTATTGTGCAAGCAGTTGCAACTCTATGCTTATTAATAATCGCTTTTTATCCACCAGCGTGGATCTTAATACCGATTTTTATAGCCCGTGGAGCATTGATGAATGCTTCGCAGCCATTAAGTCGAGCTATTCTCATGGACGTCATCCCTAAGCGACACCGAGGTAAGTTAAACTCGATTGAAGCTATCGCTTGGAGTTTATTTTGGAATGTAAGCGCTATTATAGGTGGATTTTTAATCGGGGATAATAACAACTTTCGTTTATGTTTTTTGGTGACTTCCGGATTGTATATGCTAGGAACAGCCTTGATTTTGCCCTTAATCCCTTTAGTTTCAAAAGAAAAGGATCAAATTGAGTATGAACAGAAACACCTCACAACAAAAGCCGTATCGGACATCGTGTTGACGGATCTTCCGCTAAAAAGGCGTTGAACTATAGTACGAAAGCATATCATTGAAAATCAAATATATCATTCTTTGAAATATCTGATTTTTTTCTAATTTTATTATAATTCTCTTTTGTGGCAAGGTAACTAAAAGAAAAAAGGAAATTTCCTTTTAGCTAATTTTTTAAATAGCATATCGACTGCTTCTTGCGAAGATAGAATTAAAAGTCGAAGGTGACACGACTCATGAAAAAATACAGCAAAATATATCTATTATTATCCGTTACTTTTGTGATGGTACTTTTTTCGTTAAACCCTTTAGCTGCAGCTGCTCAAATAACAGAGGCATCTGAGTCTCTAAATAATGTATTTACGACTACAAAAAACGTGAATCCTTTTAGAATTAAAGGGAATAATTCCAAATTGGGTGGTTCCGCGTCGTCCGCAGTAAATAGTACATGGTTGGAATATGAAGATGTGAATATCACCATGATGTGGAATTTTACTTCAACATACAATTTTACTCAGCTGACATTCTACAACATGACGTCTAAAGAACTTGTTGAACTCAATATTACGACAACAGATAATACAACGACAATGGTGATGTACAGTTTTAATACATCGGAAAAAATTGAAATTTTTACTGATTTTGAAAAATCAATTTGGACGTTTCGATACATTAAAGGAGATACAATGTATTATTTATCTATTGAGCAACTATCAACTTCCCAGGTTCATTATTACATGGAGTATCAGCAATTAGAAGGCGCATTTGATTGGATCGATATTCTTATAGATGCTTCTCCAGAGTTCGCTTCCATTCGTTTAACCATGCCAGCATTGAACACATCTAAGATGCCACCGAATAATAAAGATCTAAATTCAAATATGACACTATTAATTAACAGATTTGGCAGCTTTATGGATGCGTTTTCTGATATTCCTTTGAATTACACAATTCACCAAGCTTTTGGCGATTTAGGTGTCAAGCCGTATTCACCAACCACTTCTATTGATTTTGATAATCCTACAGCAAGTGCAGCTAATAGAACGAGAATACAGATTGCAGAAGCTTTTAATGATACCCAAAACGCTGCTAATGGAACCGTGGTCTATTCTGATTTTACGAATGATGCGGGTAATTTTGCACAAGCGATAACCTACATTAATGAAGTGGGAACAAATTATAGTACGAGCCCGGATAATGTAACGTGGAGCCCAACTGAAACTGTTCCTTTGGGTGGTGAAGCTATCATAATTCAATTCTTTAAAACTTACGTGTCGATTACGATTTTTGATGAAATCGATATTTTGCTCTTTTGGGATAAAGTAGTAATCGACTACGCACTGATCTTTGTGATTACGATTTATTTGATTACGTGGGAAATCCATATTACATTCTATGAGTTGACCATAATTCTTTTCACTGTTACTACGGCTTTTGACGTGTTAATCATAATAGAGTATTACGTATATAAAATAGAGGTCTATTTCACTAAAATTGTAATCATTTTTGCCTATATAACGATCGAAATTCTCATACTATCCATAGAAGTCTGGGAATTCATCTTTATCTTCGTTATCTGGCAGTTTGTCATAAAATTCAATATACGGATCAAAAAAGTGGTCAAAAAAGTAATTAAAAAGATCATTTTCATAATTTGGCCGATCTTCTTTTTTGTGATACTTCGGCCAATCTTTTGGCTAAATCGGTTAGATGTGGATATCGCCAAGGAAGAATTTGATACAAATGCCGAGACATTTAGATATACCTATAAAGTGACTGATTTCTTTGGTAATCCTATAAATACTGCATCTGTCAGTGTTACATATAATGGGACCACATATCAAGCGACATTTGTTGGAAATGGGCTCTATCAAGGGCCTACATGGGCACTTCCTACGTCATTGAGCGAAGAAATTTCAGTTGAAGCGACGGCACCGGGTTATTTACCGGATGTCTTAAACTATACCATTATTTCGACTTGGGTAAATAAAACGACAACTACAACGGTTACTACAACAGTTACCACAACAGTAACGCCTAATACGTCTTCTACAACGTCAAGTGCAACACAAAACGCAACAGGTGCAACGACTGGTGGTGGCGGTGGAGCTAATCCAACACCCGGTTTTGAATTAGGTTTTGTAGTTATTGCGTTAGGTGTAAGTGCTTTATTACTTAGTGGACGACGAATATATTTGTCAAAAAGAAGTAAAGGCCGTCATTTTAAATAACAACTTACTATCAAATTTTCTTTTTCTTTTTTTCAGAAAAGTATGTGAGTTCAGCGTTTTTTCGGGCAATGCAGCTGGGACATGTTCCGCATGGATTGCTGGGATTGTAGTAACAGCTGTAAGTGACTTCGAGTGGCACACCAAGATGTGCAGCAAGTCTTCCGATTTCTTCTTTTGATTTGTAGAGAAGTGGCGCCACTAAGGTTACATTGTAAGCGTGTTTCAATGCTTTTCGGAGGTAACGGACAAACGGCGGTTGAGCATCACCGTAATCGACATCTTGCATTTGAAGGCCAATACACACCAGTTTTGCGCCAATGGTTTGGGCATAAGCTGTAGCTAAGCTGATAAGAATGGCGTTTCGTCCCTGTACTTCGGTACTTCCAGTTGAATGGATTAGGCTTGTTTTTGTTATGGCAGGCAGATTTTTAAGCGGAAATTCGATCCATGTGGCATTATAATGTTTAGCGGCAAACTGGCTAGCTTTTCGTTCACGTGCTACGGTTTTTTGTCCATAATCAACGAACATTACATACAATTGCCAATTTCGTTTGGCACACCATGCTAATGTGGTGACGGAATCAACTCCGCCCGAACATAGAACGACGGCTTTAACCTTTTTTTTCAAGATTGAAACACCATTTACCAAGGTTTTTTTCTGTATGGTAAAGGATCATTGAGGTTTGCTTCTTTGAAGGCGAGTAGTCGTTCTACGCAAGCATCACATTCACCACATGCTACTTCTTCGCCGCGATAGCATGTCCATGTCAATTCCCATGGGACGCCGAGTTCGGTTCCTAATTGGACGATTTCTTTTTTTGATTTGTATACAAAGGGGTATTTAATTATAATATCTTCGTCTTGGGCGTTAATCATTTGTTGGAAGGCTTCAAAGAAGTGTGGTCGGCAATCGGGATATGAACGCTGATCATCACCGCACGCTCCGATATAAACATATTTAGCGTCGATTTGACGCGCATATGCAGCTGCAAAGAGGAGAAAAAAACTATTTCTAAAAGGTACAACTGTAAGTGCTTGTTTGTCTTCTTCTTGCTTGGGGACGTCAATTGTTGGGTCAACTAGTGGTCCGCCGTGTTTAAAAATTTCAACGGGGAGTTGAAGAATTTTAATGGAAACATTGAGTGATTTTGCAATTGCTTTTGCAGCGTTAAGTTCTTTTCTGTGACGTTGGCCGTAGTCAAAACTGAGCGCATGAATTTCATCATGTTGCGTTTTTGCGTAATATAATAACGTGCTAGAGTCCATTCCACCAGAGAGTAAAACGACGGCTTTATTTTCCATTTTTATTCACCTTTTACTTCCCTTTTTGGTTTCTCCATAATAATTGATGGTATTGAGGTAGAATTCGAATGTTCCATGGTAAAGAAAGGCTTTCAGAGATGATCCACCTAATTCGTTCGAAATAAGTCTCTAAAGAATCTGAAGGAAGTAGTACGGGTTGAAAAATGATATTAGCTTTGGTTTGAACTTTTTTTAGGGTTGAAATGGCATAATTAAGGTCAGTATGATTGGCAATAACAAATTTTACATCATCATTTGTACGTAGTTTTTCCAAAAAAGAAATGTTACTCTTTTCGCCGGAGGAGGGGCATTTAATATCCATACAAATTTTATCTAAGATAGTAAACGATTCAGGAAAATGTTTTCCATTTGTTTGGATACAGAATTTTTTGTGTGGTAAAAGTTGTGTATTTTTTTGTTCTTTGTTTTTTATGATTTGTATAGCTTGTAAGAGGCGTGGCCACCATAAAGCGGGCTCACCTCCGGTGAAATTAATCCATTGAGTGATAGGATATTTTTTTAAGAGGTGTTCTGCGAGTTCTGTTGGTGTAAAATAGGTACGTGGCGTTTTTTCGGAAAATTCTGGTGCCCAACTGTATCGCGTGTCACACCATGAGCATTGCATGTCACAGCCCCAGAGCCGAACAAAGACCATCGGTGTACCGATGAGTGATCCTTCTCCTTGAATGGAGTGAAAAATTTCTACGATTGCCAATTTTTTTTCTATGGTGTCAGCCATTTTCTTTCATCATAATTATTGGAATTCGTAATAAGCCATTGAGGTTTGGGATTCCCATACTTCGACGCGTTTGACTTGAAGTGGTTGTAATGCTTCTTGAATTTCAGTTGCCCAAAATTGTGCTAGATTTTCGGCACTGGTTTTTTCAAAGGGAAGTGTGACGATGTGTTCGGGATTTCCTTGCCAGCCTTTGGGGAGTACGCCGAGGTGTTTATGATCATATTTCATAAGAAGATCTTTGATTTTTTTCTTGACCACCCCAAAATCAGCGATCATTCCGTCTTGAAGTTTTTCCGAGACAATGAATACTTTAATCGTGTAGTTATGCCCGTGCATTCGACTACATTTAGGATGATCGAGGAGTGAATGACTTGCACTTATGGTAACGGTTACCATTATTCCATACATTCTTTTTCCTCCCGTTTTTTCTATTTAAAGCGGTTTATATAAAATTGAGGCGTTCAACAAGCACTTTAAGGTAGTCAATAAAGATTCGGCTATGGTAATACGTTTTAATTTCTTTATCTTTGATTTTCCACCCTTCTCGTTTTGTATACCAGTAGCCACGGAGGATATCACTTCCACGTTTTCGTAAAATTAAGTAGTATAAGGCTTTCGCCAAAACCAGTAGGAAATTATAATTGAAATAATAAGCAAGGCGTCCATTACGAAACGAGCCTTTTGCGGTTCTTTGTGTTGTGGGGCGAGTCTGTATAATCTTGAGATCATCAAATTCAAAGGTCTTAAAGCCATAAATTCGTGATTTGGTGTTGATCCACGCATCGATTTTGACTTCCGGTATTTGGTCTACTAGTTTTTCCAAAAATTCTCCCCGTATGGTCATGCCCGTTCCACGAGCGAATTTTCTTTTGTTGGATTCTGGAATGCCGTTCACTGTAATGACACCGGAGGCAACGGTTAATTTCGGATCGTGATAAAATTTTTCTGTGATTTTTTCAATATAGTTTTTAGGTAGTCGTGTATCCACATCAACCAACACGTAAAAGTCATAATGTTCCTCAAGGCTTTTAAATGCTTTCTTTAGGGCGATTCCGATGGTATCTAAATTTCCTTTCGTTTTTTTTGGCATTTGGATAATTTTAAGTTTCAACTGTGGATATTTTTTTGACAGTTGTGCTAGCACTTCAGGTGTGTTATCTGTGCTGCCGTCATCTATAAAAAGCCATAAGGCTGGTAGTAACGTTTGTTGTGAAATATTCTTAAACAGTGCGGGAAGCTGATCTGCCTCATTCCACGAGTGAGATACTAGGCAAACCTTAGGTTTTTTCTGCATAAACGCCCCTCATTCTGTCAATCTCCTATTAACAGCTCAAAAAATCAGAATAAAAAATCTTTTTGATCGCAAATAACACATTGCTTTTAAAGGCGTGGTTTCAGATGGTGTGGCAGATGATTTTGATGAATGAATATGGAGGCGGGTTTATTGTCAAGTGCACAGCAACTAACAGTATTCCTTTCTCAGTTTAATACCAAACAAGAGGATAAAAAGCATAATTTAAAAGTGATGGAGGATCAATGCAAACGAGCTGCCCAAGAAAATGTGGACCTTATTGTTTTTCCCGAATTAAGTTTAAGTGGATATTTTACAAAGGATTCTCTTTATAATATTGCAGAACCGATACCAGAGGGCGAAAGCGTTAGAAAAATTGTAAAAATGGCGGAAGAATATAATTTGCATATTATTTTTGGTATGCCAGAACAAGTGGTTCCCGGCGTGTTACATAATGCCTCAGTTCTTGTTGGTCCAACAAAAGGTGTTTTAGGGGTACATCGAAAGATATATCTTCCAGGGCATGGTATGTTTGATGAAAAGCGATATTTTCGACCGGGACAAGAAATCAATGTGTTTCCTATGGAAAATGGTGTTAGGATCGGGATGATAGTCTGTTATGATTTATATTCACCGGAAATTACGCGTGGAATGGCTTTTAAAGGTGCAGATGTACTTACATGCATAAGCGCCTCTCCCGGGACTCGTCAACATTTTTTTGAAACTTTTTTACTGGCACGTGCCTTAGAAAATGGATATTTTGTGGTGTATGTAAATAAGGCAGGGATGCAAGATCAAATGATTTTTTGGGGTGGCTCTGAAGTAATAGATCCAACTGGAACGCGTTTATGCAAAGCAAAATATGATGAACCTGATACACAACTTGCAACGCTTAATTTAGATTTGATTCGTGGTGCTCGTCTACAATCACCGTCTCTTAAGGATACAAAGTCATGGCTGTTTGAAGAATTAAATCAATTATCTAAAAGATTTTAAAGAGTGGTGAAAATGCAATTAGAAGATTTTTTATCCCTTTTAGATCTAGATGTAGAACGTACTACTAAAATAATTGCAGAATTTATTCGTTATCGAATAGCTGTTGCCAATGCTAAGGGTGCAGCTATTAACATAAGTGGTGGGATTGATTCTGCTGTCACTGCCGCGTTGACAGTTCGTGCCGTTGGAAAAGAGAATGTTTTAGGACTATTTTTACCATCAAAAACTACACCAGCACAAGATTTGGACGATTTTAAGACACTTACAAAACAGCTAGGAATCCGAACAAAAATAATTGACATAGAGCCCTTAATTGAGCAATGGATGCAACTTGAGGGTACAATGGGTAGTTCTGAAAACATTTCGAGCGATCAAAAAAGAACAGCAGTGGGTAATTTTAAGGCACGAATTAGAATGGCAGTTCTTTACTATCATGCCAATCTTTATAATTATTTAACCGTGGGAACCGGCAATAAATCTGAGTTGATGGTCGGATATTTTACTAAATATGGCGACGGTGGTGCCGATTTACTTCCAATCGCTGATCTGTATAAATATCAAGTACGTCAATTAGCTCGTTATTTGAAAATTCCAGTGTCTATCATCGAAAAGCCTCCCAGTGCAGGTCTTTGGGAAGGACAAACAGACGAAAAAGAATTAGGAATTACATATAACGAGCTCGATGTCATCTTATGGCATTTAGAACGCTTATTTGAACCTACAACCATTGCTAAAAGAACAGGAATTCCAATGCGGAAAATAGAAAAGGTACAAAAATTAATAAAAAATAGTGAGCATAAACGAATCGGCGCTTACCGAATTAAATTAGGATATCGTACACCGGGCTGGGATTGGCGGGTAGTTTCGCAGTGATCATTGATGTCAGGCTTATATTTGGATGGGTAACAGTAAATAGCCGATTATTCCAATTACTATAGCAATTTTGAGTATTCTTTTCGCGGTTTCCGCATTTTTAATGACTTTTTCTTCACTTTTTCCCATGAAGAGATATGCTAAACTAATGATAATTAGAAAGTTAACAACTATTACGGTTATTGTAAAAATTATTGAGTTATAGATTCCAATAATGATGGGCACAGAATCAATCACAATTAAAAAGCCTAAAATTAGTGTAGCTAGAATCTGGGCACTTTTAACACCCCATGTTAATGCAACCGACTTAACATTTTTAATGCGATCACCGGGCGCATCTTCGATATCTTTGACAAGTTCCCGCCCTAAAATGAGTAAAAAGGCAAAAGACGCTGGAAAAAGCATTTCAAAGTACTGTTTGGCGATAATACCACCGTATAAAAACGGAATCGCTGTAAGGAGTGCTACTAAAATATGTCCTATTAAGCCCGTCTTTTTGAAATATTTTGCATATAATATTAGCATAATTATACCAAAAGCCGCCAAAAACATTACAAGTGGATCTAATGTGAGACTTGCAATTAAAAAACCAAAAAAGAACAATGCGTACGCATACAGTAAGGCTTCTTTTTCTGTAATATTTCCTGATGGGAGCGGACGGTGTGGCTTATTCACTCGATCAATTTCAATGTCATAAAAGTCATTAATAACATATCCACCAGCACTTAGAAAGACAGTCGTCAAATATCCAACAATGGCATAAAATAAAAATTCCGTACCGGTGAAATCGTGCCATGAATTCAGTGCGGCAATCATTCCAATTAAGACTGCAAAACCAGCAAAAAAAGCATTTAGTGGTCTGATGATTGAAAAATATGCTTTAAGGCGATTGGTGACTACAGTGGAAAACATAATGTTTTTCTCCTCAATGTGTTGTCTATATGCTTAACAACTCATTTATTACTTTTCTTTTAAGAATTTAATATTTTTTTCGTTTTCTTGGCTAATGGCAAAATCACATTCTTGTAATTATTTTTTTGAATAGGTATCTCGAGAGGGACAGACTGAGTTAAGAATGCATTGATGACACAAGGGTTTTTTTGGCTTACAAATCTTTCTTCCGTGATCAATTAATAAATGAGTGATTTTTCCCCAATATTCTTTTGGTATGATATTCATGAGGTCTTTTTCGATTCTCTTAGGATCATTGTGCTTTGTAAGGCCTAATCGAGGTGCTATCCTTTTTACATGAGTATCCACGGCAATTCCTTCAGCAGTTTCAAACGCATGCCATAAAACCACGTTGGCGGTTTTTCGTGCCACTCCTTTTAGTCGAATTAATTCATTCATCGAACGTGGCACTTGCCCATTGTGTTTTTCGACAATTATTTTTGCTGATTCTTTTAGAAATTTTGCCTTATTTCTATAGAAATTCACTTCTTTAATTAATTTTTCCAGTTCTTCTAATGGAGCATTTGCCATGCTTTCCGGTGTTGGAAAACGTTTAAAAAGTCTTGGTGTTATTTGATTTACTTTAGCATCGGTTGTTTGGGCTGATAGAATGGTGGCAATCAATAATTCAAAGGCATTCGCATAATTCAATGAAATCGTGGAATTGGGATATTCTTTCTCCAAAAGCTGTAAAATTTTAATTGCACGTTTTTTTTCGGCGTTGGTTGCTTCCATTTAGATTAACACCGGCCTCAATAGGGAGTTCATCTATTTTTTATGGGCGCCCAATACCATTGTAATAGAAGCCCATTTTCGTAAGTTTTTCACGATTAAGACAGTTTTTTCCGTCTACAATGATTTTGGTGCGCATAAGGTCATAAATTTTTTGAAAATCAAGATTTAAGAATTCTTGATGATCAGTTCCAATGATTAAGGCATCACTTTCAGTTGCTGCTGAATATGCTGATTCTTTACTATGGAGCACTTCTCCATTATGCAGCGTTATTTGTTCGATATAAGGATCATAAAAGACTACATGTTTTGCCCGCGATTTTAAAAGTTCATAAATTTTCAATGATGGTGATTCACGATAGTCAGCGGTATTTTTTTTGTAGGATAACCCCAAGATTGTGATTTTTGAAGTGCTTAAGGGCTTTTCAAACGTGTCTAACGCATCACGTAATAAATTTAAGGTAAAATACGGCATATCATCATTGATTCGCATCGATCGGGTCAACAAGTCAAAATAAAAACCCAAGCTTCGCCCACGTTCAATTAAATACCACGGATCTACGGGAATGCAATGTCCACCGACACCAATACTTGGGTAAAAGGGCATAAAACCATAGGGCTTTGTTTTTGCAGCTTCTATTATTTCTTTTACATCTAATCCTTCTTTATGACAATATTGTGCAAATTCATTAATAAAAGCAATATTAACAGCGCGAAACGCATTTTCCAAGATTTTAGTAGCTTCTGCCGCTTTTTCATTACTTACTTCCACAACGTGTTTAATTACTGTCCGATAGAGTTGTGCCGCTTTTCGTCCGCATTTTGGTGTTATTCCTCCAACCACTTTTGGGATGTCCTCGACTTTCCATTTACTTCCGGGGTCAATACGTTCTGGACTATAAGCTAAATAAAAATCTTGGCCAACTCTAAGTCCTGAACTTTCTAATATTGGTAATAAAACTTCTTTTGTTGTTCCTGGATATGTAGTACTTTCAAGGCTGACTAAGTCACCTTTCTTCAGAATCGGTGCCAGCATCTTTCCAACGCTAATTATGGGCTTTAAATCGGGACGTTTTTTTTCATCAACCGGCGTCGGGACGCAGATAATATAAGCCGTGATTTCTCGTGCAACTGCAGAGATGTTTGTTGTGGCTTTTAGCTTGCCTTCCGAGACTAACTTGGGAATGTCTTTATCTAAATATGGGGCGTCTCGAAGGTAATTTTTCCCGTGATTAAGTGCGTTGATCTTTTGTTGATTAATATCAATACCGATAACGGAAGTTTTTTTTGCAAATGCTACTGCCATAGGTAGCCCGACATAGCCCAATCCAATTATTCCCACTGCCAATTTGGTCACCAATCTTAATGGAAAGTAGTTGCAATGCAAGAAAAATGATTAAGGGTAAAAAACACCCCAATAAACTAAAAAATAGCTTAACTATAAATTATGTTCTCGATAGAAAAACCACGTGTGCTTTTTGCTTCGGAGCCTAATTTTTCTAGCAAGTTTTCAAAAAAATCAATTCCGACTGCAATGGAGAAGAATTCATGCTTAAAAGATTCCAAATCAGATGTTGCTAACATGTCAGCCTCGACAAAAATGTTTCCATTTCTGTCTGATGAAAAAGTCACTTCATCGTAGACGAAATTTGCATATAAACATTGTTGGTAAATATACTGGAGTTTATTTGCTGGTAGATCATCTACTTTTGCGACTAGTGCTTTAATTCGTATCCAAGTTCCATCTCCGCCTAGGATAACTAAAAATTCTTTATTTTTATGCTTATACACGGTTTCAATAACGGGTAGTTTTTCCTTTGTATCTGGATCAAGCAGAATTTCGTTTCTGTTGAAAGGAATGTTAAGGGACTTTAGATATTCATCGATTGTGTTAAGCATTTTATCTATTTTTTCATAATCAAGATTGGACATTCAAAAACACCTTAAATATCTCACTTCTTTGAGTGGTTTACAAAAAAATAATCGGTTTTTGCGGTATTTTGGACGTATGTACTTTGCTCTAAAAATCCCTATAAACGTTACGGAATTCGTTTTATGCATTACTTCGTAAATCCATATTAAATCGGATATTATTCGTTTTAAGGCGCTATTTTCAGCACCTTACTTTTTTTATGCAAATTTCTGTCAAAATAGTTTTGGAATAGAGATGCTGGACAAAAAGAAGAGTTTTTAAAAAACCAAAATAAAAGAATACATAGAGGTTTTAGTGAAAGGATGTATGTATCGATGGACTCAATAGAATCTGGTATTCCGGGTTTAGATGATTTGTTCAATGGAGGCTTCCCCAAGGGAAAAATGATTCTTCTTAGTGGACCGCCCGGTGCTGGGAAGACGGTTTTCGCAATGCAGTTTCTTATCGCAGGTGCCATTGAAAATAGTGAACCCGGTATTTTTGTAGCCTTTGATGATCTTCCCTCTCATATTAGACGTGATATGAAGTCTTTTGGATGGGATATCGAAGAATTAGAAGCTTTTGATCCTCCACTCATTACAATCATCGATGGGTTTTCGGATCGTGTTGGTTTGGCTTCAAAAGAGAGGAAAACTATCCGAGCAAATGTTGACTCCCTTTTAATTACTATATTGGATGTTTTAAAAGAGACAGGTGCCACTAGAGTAGTTATTGATTCTTTAACTACATTGTCTTCTGTCGTTAAAACGCCAGAACAAGTAAGAAAAGAAATTTTGACGTTGAGTGCAATCTTAGGAGAGCAAGGATGTACATCAATAGTAACCGCTGAAGTTAGGGGAACACCGTCCGCTGTTGGTGGAATTCAATCGTTATATGGCGTAGAGGAATATTCCACTCAAGGTGCTATCGTATTAAATTATGTTGAACTTCCATCGGGTGAATTCAAGCGTGTGCTCTTGATTCAAAAAATGCGTGGTGTTCGACATGTTTTTGGCTGGCGAGAGTTTGAGATTACAGAGAATGGTATTGTGGTCTATCCGGATCGAATGGTTGGACGTGGACATTTATTTACATCCCTTGGTAGTTCCAGTTTACTGACCGGAAGCAGTTAAATATGAAAATGGTTCGATTATGTGGATGGTGTGAACAAAAAACGAATAAAAAGTGGAGTCGTGTGTTGAATGGCATAGGATCGGGTGACTCCGGGCTTTCTAGTGAAAAAATGGTAAAAAGGCTTGATTGGTGTGGAAAATATAAATCAAATACCGAATGATGCTATTTTTTTGAAAGAGTTAGCAGAAGAAGGCATGTACTGTGGTAAATGTGGCAAACAGCTGTTTCGCCGTGTTTATTTGCGGGTTGCGACTGAGGAATATATTGACGAAATCTGGTGCAAACAATGTAAAGTCGGCATTGCAACAGCGCCTATGAAACTCAAAAAAAGAAGGAAGATGAAAAAATCCCAATGAGATTTGAATGCCAAAAAACGGGGGTATGTTGTCGCAGTCCCAATCTTTTAATCACCTTGACACACTTTGATCTCTATTTTTTATATAAATATTGGCGTAATGATCTTTCAAAATTATTAACTGCCATTACTTTTTATGTAATCGCAGATGAAGCAAGTGCTTCTCATTTAGTTGTCCCAGAAATTATTACAAAGCATGGAAACGCTGTTATTGCCCTTAAAAAAACAGAACATGGTAGCTGTATTTTTCTTTCCGCAAATAATTTGTGCGAAATCTATCGAGCCCGCCCACTTACATGTAGAATGTATCCGATTACCTTCGTTCCTGTCAATGACTCCAACCAATCGCACGAAAAAAAGGATGTTCAAAAAAAGCTTGTAAAAGCGCCCATTATTGTCGTCGACGCAAAGAACAATATTCGATTGCAGCCTATTTACGCAAAAGCTGCCACAAAAACATGCCGAGGGATTGGAAAAGGAAATTCAATACCGCGTTCACTGCTTAAAAATATGGCAAATGTCTTTTTTCATATCATGAAAGATTATTATTCGTTAATCGGAACAATTAATGAATATATAAGCGAACACGGATATTTAGAACCCATTGAAATTATTAACGTGATTATTCAATATGTGGAACAGAAAGCGTTAGAAAAAGTCCCCATTGCTGAATATCTCAATAATTTGAGAAATTTTTCTTTTTAGTCGGAAAAAACAAGCCCAACACAATGAATATCTAAGTACATTCTAATGTTTATCAGAGGATGACGTTTCCGTCGTCATCTATATCTAAAAAGACTTTTGAAAGCTGAACTGGGGATGCACTCCGTACATGCTTTAATGTATCTAACCAATTATCTTCTTTAATTATATTGCCAATTTTTCCGACTGCAGAACTCATTTTTACGTCACGAAAGGCGATTACAAACGCTTTACTTAGTGGCCAGTAAGCAATGTCGCCAGTTTTTAGCTCTTTTGTTGATTTTTCAATTGAAACTGCACCGAGTTTTATCAGTATCACAATATGGCCAGGACGTTTAATAGCGCGTTCATTAAGTGGTTTTTGGTCCAGAAGCATGGATAATGTGGTTACTACACGTG
>WAPZ01000539.1 GCA_015520535.1 Candidatus Heimdallarchaeota archaeon | reverse complement strand
TCAATTTATTTATTTAAGATTTTGTTATCCTTAATAATGTGATAAATTAGGAATTTGAAAATTTATTATAATATATAATATATGTTTTATGTGTGAGCACATTTGTTTTTAGCGTTTTTGCAGCAGATATCTTTTTTAAGAGAAAAGGTGGGGATTTTTTCATCCAAATTGGCGTTAAAGATACTTTTTTTAGTGGGAATCTAGTATACCTACGGGAACAGATTTTTTGAAAAGTATAAGTGGGGGTTTTAATGGGGATATTATCCACTAATTTAGTGGAGTTCACATTTGTTAATGGGAGTGGCATGATATCAATACTTATTTGGTAAATTCTTGTCATTGAACGCTTAAAAGTAAAGAAATATAAATTTTGTGGTCTAAAGGCTGTAAAAAGGGCATTTTAAAGGGTTTTACTTTTCAGATTGTTTTTCTTTTGTACTTTTTTCAAAAATGGTTTCATTGAAGGTATAATAGACTTTACGTGGTTCTTCATTGAGATGTGCTTTCCCGTGACGTTTTTGTAGAATCCCGAGTTGATGGAGTCGGCTTAGATAACTGGCAACGGTGCTTCGACTTTTTCCGACCAGTGCACTAATTTGTTCAGCGGTTGCACTCCCGCCAATTTTTGCCAAGGCGTCTAACACATCAATATAAGCTTTATTTTCCTTAAGCCGTGTTAGGATTTCTTCTGAGGAATTTACACCAAGTTCTTCCAGTTTTTCGGCATAGGAAATAACTTTGGTAAACGATTCGACTTTTTCTTCGTAGGTATCAATGTTTGTGGCAGTATGTATGGTTTTAGGAGCAACAAACCCCGTAATTTCTTTTTCTAACGGTTTTACTTCGGGTTTTTGAAATGTACGTTTTGTAGCGGCGGGCACTTTTTGCTGTAACTGTGCGATTTGTGTGGTTAAGGTATGGATATCGGTTCTCATTTTTTTCAGTTCATGAAGGATTTCGGTAAGGATTTCGACAACTGTTCTGTCGTGCGGTGAAGGAAGGTTTACAGCCGTCCATTGTGCGTTGGGTTCTTTCTTTTTAGATTTAGATGTACTCATAGAGACACCTCCATTTATTGACAACAATAACAACAACAATTCATGTACAGAAAGAAAACAATGTTTTTAAACCTTTGCTTCAAAGAAGGTTTTGATATCAGATAAAAGGAAAAAACAAGGAACAAAGAACACATAGGGTGAAAACTGTTGATTTTTGAGGGTATAGAATTTCCAACTCCCCCACCGTACAAAATTAAAATGATTGAATATACGAACTTGCCGTCCCTTGAGGAGCGTCGACAAGTTCTAAGAGAAGCCGGATACAACGTTTTCAATATTCCATCGGAGAAAATCTATATTGATTTACTCACCGACTCTGGGACTTCTGCCATGAGCGACTTGCAATGGAGTGCTTTAATGCGTGGCGATGAGGCGTACGCGTCTGCAAAAAGCTTTTTCCATTTGAAGGACGCTATTCAAGAAATAATGGGTTTTAACTATGTCATACCAACGCATCAAGGTCGTGCCGCCGAATATTTGATGTTCCGTGCGTTAGATTTAAAGCCAAATGAGTATGCACTTAGTAATCAATTTTTTGATACGACACGAGCAAATGTTGAAGTTTTGGGAGCAACTGCCGTTGATTTGGTTAATGAAGATGCCTATGATGTCACTAAAGAGGTTCCTTTCAAGGGCAATATCGATTTACAAAAAGTTGAAGCTTTTTTAAGCGAACACCACGAACGCGTAAAAATTATTGTGTTAACAATTACCAACAATTCTGGTGGTGGTCAGCCCGTTAGCATGGAGAACATTCGAAAACTCGGCGAGTTAGCGCATGAATTTAAGGTTCCTTATTTTTTAGATGCGGCACGGTTTGCCGAAAACGCTTATTTCATTAAGATGCGTGAAAACGGCTATCAAGACAAAACGATTAAGGAAATTGCCCGTGAAATGTTTTCGTATGCCGATGGTGTGTTAGTGAGTGCCAAAAAAGATGGACTTGTCAATATTGGTGGTTTCATTGCCCTAAATGATAAGGATCTTTACTGGAAAATTCGTCAACTGATGGTCGTTACAGAAGGTTTTCCGACTTATGGTGGACTGGCGGGCAGAGATTTGGAAGCCTTAGCTCAAGGACTTAAAGAGGTTCTTGATGAACGTTATTTGCAATCACGGGTTGAACAAGTGGCGTTTTTGGGAAAACTTCTTGATAAAAATGGAGTTCCGCTTTTAAAACCTTTTGGTGGTCATGGCATTTATTTAGACGGATTACGCTTTGTTCCGCATATTCCACGAGAACAATGGCCTTCTCAAGCGGTGGTCTGCGCTATTTATGAACATTCAGCCATACGAACCGTGGAAATTGGAAGTTTGATCTTTGCCAAAAAAGATGCGAATGGCGTGTGGCAATGGCCCAAATTAGATTTCATACGCTTAGCAATCCCCCGTCGTGTCTATACACTAGATCATATGCTTTATATTGCCCAGTCGATCAGTGATCTGTATAAACAACGGGAAAATATTAAAGGACTACGGATGACCTTTGAACCACCTGTGTTACGTCATTTTAATGCCTTATTTGAACCCGTTACATGAAAAATATGCCATAAAAGGCGTTTCTTTTTTAATGATGTTATTATGTGGTTATGAAGGAACATAAGAGAAAGAAATAGGGCTGAAGGAACAGAAAATGAGTGAATATGATGTTGCTGTAATCGGTTCCGGCACGTCCGGATCGGTTTTATCCTATTATTTAACCAAAGCCGGGTTTAAAACCGTTATGATAGAAGCCGGAAAGTGGTATACCGCAAAAGACTTCCCCATGAACGAAATGGACTATAACGGAAAAATGTTTTGGAATGGTGGCATGGACATTAATACCAAAGCCACATTAGTGTTTTTACGTGCTAAATGCGTTGGTGGCGGCTCGGTGGTCAATCAATGTTTATTAGACCGCTTTGATGATGTAGCGCTCGATGATTGGCGCGAATATTCTGGTGTCTCATTTTTTACACAAAGCGGAATGAAACCACATTATGAAGAAATCGAAGGTCAACTCAGTTTACAAAAAATTCCACGCGAACATTGGAACAAAAATGCCGAAATCTTTGTAGAAGGGCACGAGAAATTAGGGTTCAAGTGGGCACAGCTTCGACGGGGACAGACAGATTGTGCTACGGACGAGGGTCACGATTGTATAGTCTGTTTAGGTGGTTGTCCAAGGAATTCTAAGCAAAGTATGCTTGTAACATTTATACCGCGTGCCGTCGAACAAGGATTAGAAGTTAAAACCGAATTTGAAGTCAAAAAAATTGAGGCAACGACTGAAAATGTCACTATCTATGGTGAACGACAGGGAAAACCGGAAAAAATCACCGCCACACGCTGTGTGGTAGCTGCCGGATCTTTAGGCACCACAAAAATCATGTTGGCGTCGGGATTCAAAAAATCGGTGCCGGCAGTGGGTGAAGGCTTTTATTGTCATCCACAAATCATGAATTTTGGCTTATACGATGAACCCATTGATGCATTCAAGGGGATGTTTCAGGCGGTAAAATCAGATGACCCAAAAATGAGAAAAATGGGATTTAAGCTGGAAAATGTTTTTGCTCAGCCAATTGGTGCAGCTATGCTTTATCCCAAATATGGAAAAAAGCACCAAGAATTCATGAAAAATTATCGCTATTATGCGTGTATTGAGGTTGCGGTTCGTGATGTCAGCCGTGGAAAAATGCGCCTAGATAAGAAAGGACGTCTATTAATCGACAAAAAGCTCAATAAGGAGGACTTACGACGTGCAAAAGCCGGTATTAAAGTAGTTAAACAAATATTTTCGGAAACCGGTGCGAAGACTTCCTTTTATTCACCTTTTTGGTTTGGTCTTCATCTAATGGGTGGCTGTTCTATTGGAACGGACCCAAAACGTTCGGTGGTTGACGAAACGTTTCGTGTTCATGGGTTTACGAACGTATACATTGCGGACTCCAGCATTTTCCCCCTTGCACCTGGCATAAATCCGGCACTGACAATTATGGCTTTAGCTCATCGCGCCAGTCAGATCATTGCAAAAGAAGAATAAAATTACAATTTTGCGGATTTAAGGAACAAAATGATTACTGTAAAATGGTGAGTGAAATGGTAATTAAGCCAGAAGAGGTTGATTCGAAATATTTGAGCAAAAAAGAGATCAAAGGACTTTTAAAGATCGGTGACATTCTAATCCCCCGAAACCCACCGTTTCCGTCCTTTTCTGACGTTGGTTGCATTTTATATGTGGATGATGCGGTGAGTGAATTAGATCCCCAAGATTTGAGCGATTTAAAAATGTTTTTAGGTATTGCAGCCTCGTTACCCAAATTTCTCTTGCGATTTGTCATTAAACTTCTTAACATCGGTGGTTTGACGCTTTTTCGAATGGGAAATCTTGGTATTCGTGGCGTTATTTTTAGTCTTTACTATTCAAACAAGACGGCGCCCCGCTTTAGTGGAAAGAAACCCTTTGATGTTATCGGCTACAAAGTCAATATAGTTCCTATCGAGCAAAAATAGCAGTATATGTGGATTTTATTAACTTATGTATTTTTCTTCTTTCTACTTTCTTTTTTTCAGTACATTGTAGGAAAAATGAGGTATTATTGAATGATTTGCTTTGATTTAGAATTTTACGTTCCCAGACGTGACCGAGAATCTTCACGAACCTCTCTGAGAGTAAACCCATGTAAAGAGGGCCATCATCTTCTCGGCGGTGTGTTTGTTAATATAAGCAGAAATCCGCAGAAAAAAATTCCTCACGAAAAATTCTTTAACTCATTTTGGGTGTGGCGAGAAGATCCTTCATATAACCCTCTAACTAATTACAAAAAAGCAGAAAGATCAGTTTTGGCTAAAATATATGATTTTTTCGAATCTTCTTGGAATTACAGTTTAAAGCAAAAGAAGAACAATTTATACAACCGTAAAAAAACAAGAGTCAAGCAAATAACCTTAGGTACCGGCATTGCTCGCGTAGATCTGCCATTTCTTTTCATACGCAGTCAAAAATATCATATTGCACCAGACGATCAGTTGTTTCGGGCATATTTAGCGGGATTCCCAATTGACTTGACAAACGTGGGATTAGGATTAATAGACAAGGTTAAATCCGTTAAAGACATTGGTCCCATTCCAACAAGCGAATTAATGCAAATATGTGGAATTAATAAATCAAAAGAAAGTGGGAAGGTGGTCTGGAATTTTGTAGACAATAAAAAATATGCGAATATCGAAAAGAGAACAATAGAAGAAGTTAAAGTTAATGTTAGACTTTATCAATGTTTTTTCCGTAAGAAAATGAACCAAAAATACGATGAGACTTAGTAATTTAGGCGATCATAATTTTTTTTCACTAGAGATTGGATAAGATACGGAATTTGTGAAAAATAACTAAGTCACCCACAGTAAAATCGCGGAATAAAAACGTTTATAAAGAATTGTGCCTTAAATGTGGTGAGATTGACGCATTAGATGGATATTTGGTGGCAGTTATGTCAGAAGACAACATTGAGAGACGTCTAGATCAGTATTTTCCTAAAGGGCTCAAAATAAATATAGATATGGCAAAAAGCATTTATGAAAATATAATGAAGGTATTTGACGAAGCTGAACATTTAAGTTCGGAGTTAAATCGACCTGCCAGCGAAATTGCGGGCTTTCTAATTGCCGATTTAATCTATCAATATTTACAAGACCGTGATTTAATGGTAGCGCGTGAGGCGCTGACCTTCATTAAAATTTCTCTTGGGCAAGAAATGCTTCAACGCCGTGCCTACACAGATATAGACATCGGGACGTTCATTGTGGGACTGAGTTATAGATGGATACGCGGATATGAAAAATTACGAGAGAGAATTTTGGAGTTGGATAAGAAATTGGAAGAGTGGACACGAAAATCGTGGCCTCCCAAGTAGAACGGCGCTTTTTTTCCTCATCAGTGATTCCTTACAATTTCATTTTTATTATGTTAAGGAGGATTTCGGAAAATTTTTAAATGCAAGCTTGTATTGAACATACGACTACAAATAAACGTTTTTTAACTTCAAAAAAACATGTGAGGTAAGAATGATGGTATTTTTTGGTCGCGGAAAGCATGAATGCTGGATTT
Source organism: Candidatus Heimdallarchaeota archaeon (assembly GCA_015520535.1). Taxonomy (GTDB): domain Archaea; phylum Asgardarchaeota; class Heimdallarchaeia; order Hodarchaeales; family S146-22; genus S146-22. Next base: position 5,596 of record WAPZ01000539.1, on the reverse strand, counting down.
GTAGAAGAAAAGTCAGTGATGATGGCATTTTTTTGAAGCCAGAAGATCTTGAAGAGATTTTTACTGGTGTCTTCAAAGATTTTGATGTCAAAGAAACCTTTAAAAACACGGTGGTCTGTGAAGTCTGCGCGGGCATTGTTAAGGTCTTAGCGTCAGAAACTATTCAAGCAAAAATGGCGATTTCTAAGAAAGCCGGCGAGCTCAAGGGCAAACTGGACAAACTTGGTGGCATGCTTAAGCGCAAATAGTTTTCACACATATGATGTTCTTTTCAAGATTTTTGCTTTTTTCATTTTTTTCAATCATGTTGACTTTTCTGTGGGCTGGTATTCAAGTACGGTTTTCAGTGTCGGTGGCTGATTTTTTTCTAAGAAAAAAGCGGCAGTTTTATGTGCAAATTCTAATGCTTCTTCGTCACTTCCAATGAAAGATCCCACAATATAGCCAGCATTCCAAGTATCACCTGCTCCGGTTAGTCGAATTGGATTAATGGCAAATGTCTTTTTTGTTGCTATTATTGAGCCATTAATTGCCACGATCCCCAGATCAGCAGTATGGACAAGGATTTTTATATGCGGATAGCGTTCAGAGAGTTGAACGGTTGTTTTTTCAAGTGTCTCTAGAGAAAAAGGTACGTTGAGTTTTTTTGCCATGATTCTAATTTCATTTTCATTTAAAGACAGATAAGAGATATAAGGATGGTTAAGTACTTCACAAAATGCGTTAAATTCTGGAGAATTTAGAGAATATCGTGATAGGTCTCCTACATCTAGGAAAAGAAGTGGTTTTTTTTGTTTCTTTTCCAAATGGGTAATAATCGTTTTCACTAATTGTGGGTATTTGGGGTTATTCACAAAATTCATAATTCCAATGAGGTGCACATTCGTAAGATGTTCCCATTGGCGGGTGTTATATGAGCTACCATCAAAACCATCCAGTGTTCCCGGTGAAGAAAGCATGATATTGGCTTTTTTCTTTTTGTCCTTACTTGTTACTTCTAGTGCGGTAGTAATAGAAAGAGTTGCCTCTTTGTCCTCTGGATTGGTAATGATTTGCGTTCGTGTGCCTTGAAAATAAAAGTCGGCAAAGTTTTTTCCCCATACAGAGGTATTAACAATTAGATTGCATGGCGTTCCAAGACTTCCAATTATCCGTGCACAGTTAGCTGCATTGCCGCCAATAGTAATAAATTGATCTACATTAAATAGATTTCCACCGCCACGTTGAAAGGTCGCATGAATCTCTTTTATGAAATCCTCATATTGAATTTTCGCAACAATAAGATGATCTAAAAAGAGATCTGGTGTCATTGAGACTCTTTTTTCGCTTAATGTCTTCTCATATTCGAAGAGTTTGGTCTTGCTGAAAGTCATCGCATTCATCAACCCATCTCCTAGCGATGACATTATAATAGTGGAAAATAATAAGATTTTTGGTGAAAAAAAGGACAAAGTGGACGAAAACCGTTATGAAAACGCCGTCAAAAGAATATAAGCCGCCTATGAGTCGTATTAAAGTATTTCTTATTCTTTTTGCCATGGTTTTCTTTCTAACCAGTTCTTACGGTATTTATCGTGTTCTTCTGGGTCTTAAAACTAGTAATAATCTTGATTATCTGGTATGGATTCAAAGTGGTGGGTACATAACGGCGGTTTTGGCATTGGCGGGTTTTGGTTTAACAAAGGCGCTGGCTTCCTTAGAAGTGGGTCGGTTTCGCTTTTTAAAAGAAGAACGGCAAGCCATCCAGATTGGCAGTATACTATATGGAATCGGTGCCATCATTCCAACGCTTCTTCCCTTAAACCTTTTTCTGGTTTTGGGGTTAATATTTATTGGTGGCGGGGAAGGATTACTCTTAGTCGGGGTTTCGACTTTTTTAAGCACTCATTCTGAAAAAAATGAGCGGGCATTTTTTCTGGGGGTCATGGAACTATCCGTATATCTGGGTTATTCCTTTGGCGCGCTTTTGACTTCATTTCCACCTATTATCTTTGGAACAAATGGATATGCTTTGATACTTGGGGCGCTGGGTATCCTAATAAGTCTTGTGTTGCTGTTGGGGGTTCGGGGTAATGGAAGCTTTCTTTCAATGTCTACCCTCTTTACAGAAACGCTTTCGTATAACCTCCGTTTAAATGAATTATTGCAGAAGTATAAAATTCCTTACAATACTCGGGGATTTTTTAAGCGCTGGTGGCATCGTCCTACCTTTATTGCCGCTACTATTAATGGTCATGTTTCAAAAATGTGTGATAGTGTAATCGTGATTTTTTTACCACTGTTCCTTCTCGATGAACTTCATTTGCCCCCACCTTTTATGGGGCTTTCACTATCTATTTTTTCCTTAACGTGGGCACTGTCAATGCCTGTCAGTGGGAAAATTACTGATATGCTTGGCAGACGAAAACCAACACTTATTGGCTTAACGCTTCAAATCATTGCTTTTATATTTCTTTTAACTAATTTGTCGCCATTACCGCTTTTTTTTGTGATGGCATTAGCGGGACTTGGTGTTGGTCTTTATTACCCCACGTTGTCAACTATCACCGCCGATATCACTTCAGAAGAAGCTCGCGCTCAGTATATGGCGTTATTTCGTTCATTACGAGATTTTGGCTTTTTTACGGGAGCATTATTGTTAGGATTAGCCTCACAAGCCGCATTAACGTATTTATCCCCCACATTAGTTGGATCAAAAGAAGTCTTAGGAAAAATTCCTTTCTATATCTCTATTGTTTTGCTTTTTGGCGCTTTAATCGGGAGTTTTGTGATGTTAAAAGAAACCAACCCTATTTGGCAAGAATTTGATAAAAGCTTAGCTCACGCCCAAGCATGTATTGACGTGGTTAGAATCTGTCATGATGCACTTACACTGTATTTCGGAAAAGACACGGGAACAGCAGGTATGTCTTTGCACGTACGGCGACATCGTGCACTTTCACTCACAAAACTTGCGAAGGAAAAAGAAGTCTACGCTGATCGTCTCTTGGATGAAGTTGCCTTCGTGGGATATCATGGTATTAGCGAAAGCCAAGACATAGAACAGTTTCTTCGAATTGGGAGACGAATCGATCGCTCTGCTGGGCTCGTGTTATCAGCAGCTTTTTCTCTCCAGCGCTTAACACCCGATGCCATCCCTATCGCCATGCAAAAAATCATCCTTGAAAACCTTAAGTCGATGATATCCATGGTTGAACTATGTTATACCGCTCTTTTGGCATTAAATGAGCGACGATTCTATGTAGATACGGTCTATAAACTCAGTCGACAATACGAACGCCGACTTGATTTGAACTATCGAAAATTAGTCAGTTATATCCTAGAATCCAGCTGGAAATTTTCCATTCGGGATGTACTTCTCTTCCTAGAAATCGTCAATAAAATTGAATCGGCTTCTGATGCAGCTGAAGACGCCCTTGACGCCATTCGAATCATAGCACTAAAATATTTAGCGTAACACACATTGACTGCCACTGTTATCATGAAAACTCAAATCTATACTTCAGATATTAAAATTAACATATAAAAAGAGCAGCATACCAAAAATGAACGCCGGCATTACTTTTAATTAGTATCTTTCCTCAAGCGGGTACCAGCATTCTTCAAACCATTATAACCATATTCACGCTCAATGCCTTAAAAATAAGGGTTTTGTGCAACGTTAATAAAAAAGGAGATTTATTGTGCAAAAAAATGCAGAACATAGTCATTGTGCAAGAACACGTAAGCGATTCGAATTACACAAACTTTTTAAGCCATGACACCATATCTTGTCGTGATTAAATGATGATTATTTACATAAGGAGTGCAAAAAGTTGTCAACCCCAGAAGAAAAGGAAATGCAACTAAAAAAAACATTGCAACAACTCATTCTTTCTGTTAAAGATCAACTCGTGGAATCTGTCGAAGATTATAATCAAATAAGCATCGGTAAAATCATTAGTGCCGAGATTGTTGGGATTCAAACCCACAGCGGTGCTGGGGGAAAAACGCATGTTGTCGAAGCAAAATTAAACACCACTAAAATGGGAGTAATTGAAGGCGGAATTGTGCTCAAATTTACCGACGACATCGAAAGTGAAACCAAAAATGCTACTGAACTTCATCAACTTCTCAAAAAACGCCAACAAGAATGGGACGCACTGCTGGAAAAGGATGCGGTTCCCTCGTTAGCGCGACGCTTTCCCTCACGGATGATTGCTCCACGTGTGCTGACGACCATACCGGAAGCAAAATGCCTTATACTGGAATTTCTTTTAGATACCAAGCCCGCATTGATGCTTAATTATAATATGCTCCGAAAAGCGAGCCTTATCGGGTATAGTTTGGCACGTTTTCATGGATTCAAGACTTTAAAGCCTAAAGTGGAGGCATATCAACCACTTTTCAACATGCTTCAAAGCATAATCGATGAAAAAACCCTTCAAAAATGGTGGAATATTCTAGAAACCTCCCATGGCGGTGCCGAGTTTTTGCATGGAGATTCCCATCTTCAAAATTTACTGGTTTCAAAGCATTTAATCTGCTGGATTGATGCCATGCTCACGCCATATATGGAACGCATGGATGACGTCGGGTACGCCCTTTCTCATGAAGCGCAAGAATTTATCATTCGTTGCTTCCAACAAGGTATGACCTTTGAATCATTAGTCCCCCATTTTATCAACAATATGGTTATAAAATGGGTACCTTATGTCCTCGCATCCTATAAAGCCACCGCTCAACTTGACAATGTATATGAAAACCTACCATTAGACTTTTTTGTGGGTGCTCATCTCATTATCCGTTCGAATTTTTTCGACAGTCTTCTGAAAGAGGCACTCCTCTATTTTGGAAAATATTTCATCAATCAGGCACCTATTCTTTACATGTTACATCAACAATAGTGCTGAATTCAGAAAATCCTCTTTGTTTTGATTTTTATTCCTTCTACTTCCTTTAGTCATGCTATTTGAAAAGTCGATGTAGTTGCCACAACTAACCCAAATATATAAATAAGAAAGTAGAATGTCTTCACAGAGTTTTTTTGAAAAAATGAGAACACATTAAAAGTGTAAGGGCAGATCGAATTTAACCCTTCTTTTTAATTCATTATAATCAAACTGGTAAAGAAAAACGCAGGTGACCTTTTTGTCAAAAGCTGAATCCGTAATTAAATCAAAACAAGACCTTAAGCAACTGGAAAATGAAATCCACATGCTGGAGGCAAAGTTAAATACCTATCGTTCACAACTAGATCAATTATCGAAAGAAAAAGAGAATCACATCAGAAAAAGAGAAGAATTGAACAAAAAACTCGGCGAGTTGGGGAAACAAATTCGGGAACTTAAAGAAAAACGCGATCAAACCAATAAAGAGGTTCAAGAATTAAAAAAGACTAAGATTAGTGTTCGTGAAGAACTCAACGGGTTATATGAAAAATTAAATGACCTCAAGAAGCAACTCGGCGAACACCATATCAAGTCCGAAAACCATGCTCAAGAAATTAAACGCCTTGAACAACTTATTAAAAAGAAGGAATGGGAGTTGCAAACACGCAAACGACTAAAACCAGAAAAAGAACAAGAATTAGTAGAAGAAATCGAAGCCTTAAATG
>WAPZ01000538.1 GCA_015520535.1 Candidatus Heimdallarchaeota archaeon | reverse complement strand
TCTCCAGTTAATCTTCGTTAATATTGTAATTCTCTTAGTTCAATAGTCTTTTTGCGTCAATAACATGATAGATCTCATATCCAACTTTTACAATCATTTAAGTTAAATTTAATTAAATTAAGAGGGGAAAAAACAAAAATAAGATCAATGCAAATTTATATAAATGAATTTTGATATATGCTATATGAGGGGTACCATGTAAAAGAGTGCCCTTTAGAATACTTAAAGGTGAAAATATGATGAATGGAAATATGAAAGATATGGTTGAAACGTTAATCATGCTTCCGGATGAAAAACGTTTTCAAATGATGAAAGATCGATTAATAACGTTTGCGGGCATGCCAGATGAACAAAGGAAAAAAAGCATGAAAATGATGCTTTCAGCAGCATTGGAGCTGCCACAAGACAAATACATTGCACTAAGTCGGACACGATTGCAATGTCTCATGGATTTACCAGAAAACCAAAGAAAAACGCTAATGAAAACACACAAAACAATATTGGCGGAATTTCCTGATGATTTAAGGAAAAAAGATATGGAAGCGACGAAAACATGTATAATGGAATTGCCAGAATCACAGAAAAACATGATGCTAAGGCAAATGGAAATGAAATAAGCATAACCTACTGTAAACAAGTAAAAAAGCATGAATAGGATGAACCGAGTGGATTAGCATGTTTCATGACGCAAATTATCGGCGATTATCTGTTAAATTTTTTTTAGCACCTTGGGTTGGCATTATGATACTTTTTATTATTTTTTTCAGTGGGTTTCTTGTTTGGTGGAGTCTGATGAGCGCGTTTTTTTCTGTCGGACGATACATAGAAGCACTCATTACGGCTTTTATTTTACCAACAATTTACGTGCTTGTAGCAATTATTGCAGGAAGAAAAGCCGGATATTATGCTAAATTACTTCATTTTGTGTTTTTTGTTATTATGACACTGTTATTTTTTCTTGTCCTTATTCTTTTAGGTAAGTTTATTCTCGTCGAACCCGCTGCGTGGTTGGGAATGGCATTTATTGCACTCGTTATGGCTCTAATGCAATACCCGATGGCTGGGCTGACAGAATATGAAGCGTATAAAACGCCGTGGTTTCTTGCTGGTGTTATTTTTATGCCACTATTTATCTATTTTGCTGCACTTTTGCCAAATACACCAAGTACTGACAAAATAATTCTCTTTCCACTGGGAATGATTGGGTTTTGGTTTTCTGGGGCTTGGTTAGCGTCTAGAAAGGCACAAGGGTCGTATGTACCCAAGTTGGAAATTCAACCATTAATGCCCTTTAGACCCGATTTCATTTTGCCAGGTGGGGTATTATATGTCAAAGGTACAATCATGATGGGTGTTGGTTTAATGATTTTAATTCACCCGTTGCTGGGGGTGCCAAAATGGAACTGGTGGGGTTTTGTTCTTGCGTTTTGGGGTATTATAACTCTTATTCCGTTACGTGGGATGTATAAGATGGTTAAGGGGCGAAGAAAAAGAATGTTAGGAAAAGGAGGTATTGGCTTCAAAGAAGCGTTTTATAAAGGAATGATTCTCTTTATTGGATTGAATATTCTTCTTTATGGGTTTGTTAATGCTTTTTTTGGAACGACACCTTTTCAAATATTAGGCGTTACTAAAGAATTTAATGCCATTTTAGGAAAAAAATGGTTGACTGCTCTTTTTGGATTAACAATGTTTATTGTTTCGTTTATTATAGTGGTTATTATTCGGGGATATTACAAAATAAAGCTTTTAGAAGGTGTTGAAAGCACACAAGAAATGATTACTAAACAGCTTTTATTATATTTAGGGACATTTTTTCTGCTTAGTGCATACATTCATCTTCTTTATCTGCCACCAATAAGAGATCTTGGCATTTTTTGGATTTACCCCTTTTCAAATCCACTCGGCTTCGCAGTTGGATCACTTCTTTTTCTCGCCGGCTCAATTCTCATTTTAGTGTTTCGCCCAATTGCCTTGAAAAATGAGTTTGAAGCCACTGTTGAAACATTTGTTGGTGTAATTGCGAATTCTCCAGATCAAATTAGAAAATGGGCAATGGAAAACCGAATAAGAACACTGGCTCGATTGCCGGAAAAACAACGCGATTATCATGTCAAGTTGATGCTACGCGGGTTAAGTAAACTACCAAAACAAAAAAAACGACTCATGATGATAACTCAGATGGAGGTTTTATCTTCCCTTGAATCACAAGAGCGCCAACAAATAATGAAATCAATGGATAAAGCGATGTTAGAAGAAGGAGAAATGTAGTATGTTTTGGCTCTTATTTGTCATTTTAGGCGTTATAGAATTGATTATTGTTGTTCTCCAAATTTCATCCTCATTCCTAACTATTATTGGTTACAGTCTTGTCATTACATGGATTGCATATCTCTTGCACCTTATTTTCTATAAAAAAAGACAGTATATCCGAAGAATTAGAACATTTAATCGTTAAGGAATGAACGTGGGCAAATAACTAACATACCTAACAAAGTGTTACTAACACAATTTGTCAGCGGAATAGGGTGCGTGGAAAACTTGTGAAATAATCCGTTCTCCTTGTACATTTTTTCAAATTTCACTCTTTTTTAAGGGGTATATATACCTCGGCGGCTTCAATGAAAGGAAGTGTTTTAAGAATGATCTGTGGAGCGTTAGGAAACATGTCAGTGGAGTACAGAGGTTTTTGTAGTTGTTCCTCATAACTGCGAATAAATTCGTATAGAAATTGTTGGAGTCCTTTTCGCAAAAAAACGGTGATTTGATCAGTTAGACAGACCAAGATAAGGTCTCCGACCTTTTCAGTTATCAATTCAAACTTTTGATAGGTAATTTTCTGGATTTGCGGAATGCTGAGTGTTATATTGGTAAATTGAAGAAAAGCCCCGGTTATGGCAGAAAATAGTAATGGATCGGATGTTTCATTTTTTTTCTTGGAAGGTTTGCTGCACTACGCCGCGTACACTAGTCTTCCGTCGTCTTTTAATAATATTAGGTGATAGATTTTTGAGTTAACCAAGAAAATATAATGGGGATTAGTTAAAAAGATAATAAGCATAATTCCCAATGTTAAGCCAACGGAAATGGCACCATAACTCCGTGGACCACCATAATGCTCCAAAAATTCAAAAAAAGTCGTTATGAAAGCCAACAAGAGAGTAAGTGAAACGGCAAGGGATATTCTCCTAGTTGTTGCAAATTCATTTTTTTTGTAAACATTATAATACACAAACGCGCCAAATAACACAACGAATCCCCTGTAACACGTCTGAGAGTATAGAATAGATACGATCTTCGAGTTCAACTGTTTCTATATTGAAAAGAACATGGTGGAGAAATGTGATGTAAATACCGCCCACCAAAAAACTCACAACCAGCAATCTGACGTATTGAAGTTTAGTTCCATAAATTTGCTCGAAGAAAACATATAATAAGACTAAAAAAATGATAGAAAAAATGAAATGTGCATCTCTTAAATAGAAAAAGAGTGGATTTTCTAAAATCACTAGATAAAGTACTAGCTCTGCTACGCCTTGCAAAAATAGGGGTATTAACATCACATAAATATATTTCAAAGACTGAACGTTTGTCTTCTTAATTCTTAAATACACTAAAACCGTAAATAGTAGCAAAATGATGGTTTGTAAGACTTTAATGCTTGCTCAAAGGGATTGGAAGCCACACATTTTCACCTATTTCCATATTTATTTACCGCGCTATTTATCTATCGATCATTCACTTGCTAACCACTTATTCATTTACCCGCCGAATTTGCCATTGACATTGATGTTAATGACAACTGTGGGTATATATCCTTTATAATTGGGATTATATTTTCTATGATCACGGTATTTTTAGTAACATCTGCTTTAATTTTCGCACAACGTAACTAATCGAATTGTGGAGCATGCTGTTTACACTGCGAGAGACGATTATAAGTTGAGTTTGAGTTTGATGAATTTCTTTTTACTATGATGCTCTGCTTTTCTGTATGAATGGTTTGAATAGGAGAATATTGCGTGATATCTTTAATCAAAGAGTTTAACTCGGAAATAAAGGACTTAAAAATGTATATGCATTATTAAAATCTAATTTGGTCTTTGAATTGCAGAAGACAAGATTATTTTCGTTTTTTTCAAAAAAATAAATACTCGATTTTCGTTGCAGATAACAGAAAATACGTTGGATCAATGAAATAAAGCCCAACTATAAACGTCAAGCTCAGCTATTGCAGTCCCAACAGTAT
>WAPZ01000537.1 GCA_015520535.1 Candidatus Heimdallarchaeota archaeon | reverse complement strand
TTACTAAAGACTGCCATGTTGTGTAACGGCTTTATAGGCACTCATTTTATGTATTAAAAACAATAAATTGAATGTAACGTGTTTAAGGGTTTTTGACACAAAAATAAAGGTTCTAAACTATAAGTAGTCGGTGAAGGACATATATTATGGAAGTATTTTGGAACGCCGGCACATGGGAGGATATTTAAAGTATGTTGGATTATTATGAATTTCCCACACTTAAAATTTCGTTTTTTAAGGCATGTGGATCTTCAAAATTAGTTATGTCCACTTCAATAAGATCAAAATATTTGGTTAGATTAGATGTACGTGGGTAGATTTCAATTTTGTCCTTAGACATTACCATGATAATTTCTTTTATGTTCTTATTTTTACGCCATTCCTTAGGCAGAACAACACGACCCATAGGGTCAATTTTTTTAATTACCATCTTCATTGATTTTCATCACCATTCACATTTTTTCAAGAAAAGCAACTGTATCCGTGTTTTAAAACTTATCATTTTGGTGAGATTTGATTAATATATTGATCGATCCGGTGTTGTTGTTTTTGCAAAAGATTTAATCCATCGACGGAAAATTCTAATTTGTCATTTGCTGCAGTCGCACAAAAATCATCATTTTTTGTGTTTAGGGAATGATATGGTGAACGGAGGGCATTAACATCTAATGCTAGGATGGGATTTACATGAATTAAAGGGAACTCAATACGTTGAGTTTTGGGATGGAGATATTCTTTAAGATAGCGAAGATATGCGTACAATTGGATATTGGGATGTTGTGGATTCAAGGCTGAGGAGACCATGACAATGTTCATTCTTTTGGCATAGGTGATAAGGACACAGTCAATGAAATACTGAACGGCAACTAAAATATGTTGTTGAAAGTGTGGGAGAAATTCATCCAAAAAGGCTTTTAAATTGATAGCTGTGAGAGGATAATGCGTTTTTTTGGTGACATGATGAATGTACGCCTTGTAAAAAACGTCATTTTCTTTAAACGTCTCATCAAGATAAAAATAGATTGGTTTGACTTTTGCACCGCGTTTTTCAAACAAAAAGGAATTAATCAAGTCGTCTTTACATGGGCGAAGCGCAGCAACTACCGAGCCTTGGCATCCAACTGGTAAACCGCCATAGCCGTTCAATTTTTGAGAAAATATATAGGAGTCTTGGTTTTTTATATAAATATGCAGTTCATAATCGGGTGTCGTTAAATTAACCTTTAACTGCCTATTTTTAGGAAGATTACTTAAAATAATTGCACCAATTCCACGCGCCACATCGATGCTTTTGTACGGATGTCGGCCGTGTCGTTGGACTCGCACGGCGAAGGTTCGTTTTCGCTCCCAGTCAAAAGTTTTCATAAAATAGTTCAATGCAGAGGCTTCGATATCTTTTAAATCGGAGGTTGTATGTATTACGGGAGCAATCCAACTTATACCGGAGACATGTAACGTTAAATAATGAGCTAAGGCTTCTAAATGCTCTTGTGCTGCTGTTTTCAACAAAAGATGATCCCAACGATTAACTATATCTACTGAAAAAGAAGAAAGCTTCCGATCTTCTGCAAATTTCATACAATAGGCTTTAAGGTTTCGAATTAATATTTTAATCATGTTCCGGCGTGTTTGCTTCCCTTTGATACTTATCTCACCAGAAATGGCAATTAAAAGATACCGATTCAATTCTGACACCAGAATGCCCTCAAAAAATTGATAAAGAAAAAATGCTCAGTCTAACTATGACTCTTCATCCCATTCTTCAATGGTCCGACTTGTCAGGGCTCATCATCGCCAAGTTACCATCTCTCACCGTCTTTTTATAAGTCGTTGCGATAGAGTCTTCCACAGCTGATATCAATCTGATTATAAATAGAAGCATTTTAGCCAATAAGCAAGATAAAAAGGCTTTCAATAAAAACAAACTAAAATGGTGAGAATAAAACGGAAAAATCAACATAAATGTGTATAATCTATGAATATCCATGTTTGAACTAATTAGGAATCATATTTCAAGTTTATTGACAATGTTTGACCTTGTTATTGAGTAGGATTTTCTCATTTAAAGTGACTGCCGCCCAAAACGGTTATTTCCTCTCACCAAAATTCTGTGACGCTTGAATTGAAAATTACATCCATTTAACAGAATATAACCCAGTTTTAGAAATTTTTTTAAGCTAATCAATAAAGCCGTAATGATGATAAAAGCACAAACCGAACTAAGGTGTAAAAAACCATGAAATTGGAAATTAAGAAAAAAACCCGTATAGCTGCAACCTCATTCCTTGAACCAAAGATGGTCTCTGAGTTATCAGTAACACCGGGTCTGACCACCTGCACTTGCACTGGGCACGGATGTACGAGTTCATGCTCTTCTTGCTGCTGGTAAAAACCCTTATTTTGGTATAATAATTTCAAATTTTTAATTTTTTATCTATTTTTTACCTTTTTGGCTAAAACTAAAATAATCTGTATCATAGAGGAGTAACAGATTTAGCGCACAGATTAGGTTCCTAGATGTTTCCCAACCCGAATTTGTATTTGTCTCACGGTGATTTATTTAATTTGAGTTAGAATTCTGTAGAATGCGTGTTTATTGGTTTATTCATTAAGGAAGTGTGGCTATGGTTACTGAGACAAAGTTGTCGCTTCAAAATAGAATTCGTCTTTTGTGGTGGAGTTTGCTTCCCATCTATAGAAACAGATTTTATCTTTTTTTTGCCTATGGTTTTACAACATTGTACATAATCTTTTTTGGATTTGGATTGGCACAATCACTGAGTGATCTCCCCGAAACGCAACGTAGCCTTGCTTATCAGTCTTTATCTGCAGGTATGTTAGCACAAGCGTTGATAGTAAGTTTAGCAACGGGCTTAATTACTATAATTTTGGATTTAATTTTTCAAACGACACGATTACGAATATATTTACGCTTTACAAAATTAAAAACGACTGACATTTTGTTCATTTATACCGTACGCATTTTAATTATTGGTGGAATCCAGGTTGTTGCGATGACGGTGGCTAGCGTGATTTTATTCCCCCTAATTGGGTTAGAAAAAGTTTATGTGTATAGGTGGGACTTGTTTTTAGCGGGAGTCTTTTTAATGCTATTCTTATTTAGTTTTGTTGGTTATTTAGTGGGGTCGATATTCGCTCAAATTGGTCAAGCACGCAACATTTTTCAAATTTCGTTTGCAGTGGGTTTTTTTGTGATGCTTTTACCGATTTTACAGTTTTACAAGGCGTTTCCCTTAGAGTGGGTAGTATTTTCTCCGCCAAATTTGGCAGTAAATCTGGTTTCGCTGGCACTTTTAGATTTAAGTAATAGTACTACGGTCACTACACTTAAAAGTCGCAAAACATATTATTTAGAAGGAATAAATGATGTTCAAGTACTCTTTGCTTTAGGTTGGATATTTTTGTTCATTGTTGGAATGTTATTAGCACTACGATGGATGATATATAGCAAAAGAAATCGATTGATAAGTGAAACGGAATTTTTGCCGCGAGTGTGATTTCTAACTAAGTTCCGACGCGTTGGTCGTCATTATATAAATGAGGAGTTAGGTGTGTTTCAGAATGTCAAGTACTCCAGTTCTCACATTAAAAAATGTCGAATTTTCGTACAAAAAAAGCCACCAGGCGCAATTTACTCTTCATATTGATCATGTCTTCTATGAATGGGGGCACAAATATGCCATTATAGGTCCGAATGGATCGGGAAAAACCACATTACTTTACTTACTAAGTGGAATCATACTTCCGCAAATCGGTGAACTACTTTATGAAGGCACCGCAATCAAACCAACCACCAAAATTTTGGACATGTTCCCGATTGTCGATATAATCATTGAAAAATACCGATCAGCCGTCGAAATTGCCAACCTTTATGCCCTGGTTCGCGGACAAAATGTCCATGAGGTAACGAATCGTATGAAAGAAATTGCGGAACAATTAGATATCAAACATGTTTTAAAAAAACCGTTTTCGAAATGTTCAAGCGGTGAAATTAAGCTGGCATCCGTCATAATTGGATTGAGTTTGAATCCAAAAATTCTGATCATAGACGAACCCCACCAAGCTGTCGATCCCCGACGACAAGACATCGTAACACAATTATTGAATGAATATGTCGCCGCACCACACGATAAGAAAATGCTTATTTTTACTTCACATCATCTGCGATCAATCACCGAATTTTCCAATGTCACCATTCAACTTATTCTTGATGGCCGGATTGTAGGACAGTTTAGCAACGAAGCTGTGAAAAAAGGATTGGTTGTCATCCAAATTCCACAAAACAAATTATCATCACCAAATTCATATACGTTCACTGAACATGCCATAACCGTAAAAAAACTGGCGGATCGTACCGTATTTATCTTAACATACGAATCATACGAATCCTTTAAGCATGAAATTGAAGCACTTACGGACAAAGTTACCATGGTTCATAACTTAGAGGACTTAAAAGAAATTTACGCGTAAAAAGATAGCGGAGTGTTAATGTATGAGCGAAAAAAATGACAAAAAAGTTACGGTTAAACTCACAAATCCAAAATTAGAAAAATATATGGAAGAAACGCCACTTTTACGGGCAACCATGGGATTCAATACAATGGCGGTTTTAAGTCCATTTGCACAAACGTCAGCTATAAGATCTGGCGATCTTCTTTATCGTGCTAATCCTTATCTGACAGAAGGACGAATTGCCGAGATGTATATGTTAAATTCAAAATCCACACGTCATCAATTAGGAGATCTGGTTGGTGTCAATTTATATCGCAGCGTTCCGACGCTCTTATCACAATCCAAAAATGAAGAACGAGTAATGATACCAGAAAATACCATTAAACTACCGACACCACGTGAAATTAAGCTAAGTGTCGGAAATGCTATCAAACAACGAAGAAGTATTAGAGATTTTGCGGAAATTTCTGTTCCTTTGGATTATATTTCCAGCCTCTTATATTATGGAAATGGTGTTTCCGGGGAAATGAATATCACCGGTGTTCATTCAGAATTTCTGGCGCCCTTAACGATTAAATTACGCACTGCTCCATCTGGAGGGGCATTGTATCCCGTTGACATCTATTTAATTGCACTTAATGTTAAAAATTTAGAAATGGGACTGTATTTATATAATCCGCCAACACATTCTCTCATAAAAACAAACCGTGAAATAACGCTAGAGAAAGTAAAAGAATGCTATGCAATTTCTGAAGAAATTCTTAAAGTCGGATCTGCAAGCTTCATTTTTGTGTTTGTAGGAAAATTATGGAAAACACTCCGAAAATATGGGAATCGCGGCTTGCGGTATATCTTTATCGAGGCCGGAGAAATTGGAGAAAACATCCATTTAGCAGCCCAAGGTCTGCGTCTCGGCACGGTGGATGTAGCTGGCTTTTATGATCCCGATTTAGAACATCTACTTGGTATTGATGGAATTTCAGAACACATTTTAAATACAATTTTAGGAGGCTTCCCGAAACAATGATTGATATGGAAACTGAATATGTATTTCGAGAAGGGACTCTTGTCCAACTAAACGAAAACTCACTGGAAATTACATCTGGCATTTGGAATTATTATTCCGTTAATATTGATTTTGCTCCACAATGGAAGCCATTAATGCAGTTTATAGTCAATTTAGGATTAAAAGAGGGCGTATCGCTTAAAAAACTCCATAACGAATTTGAACTCGATGAATCTGATTTAGAGTCATTAAAAGATCTCCTTGACCAATTATATAATGAAGGCTTATTATTAGATAAAAAAATCGCAAATCTAAGAACTTCAGCAGTGCTTTCATTGTTAGGACTCGGTGATGTCCAAATAAAAGCCCTTCTTGGCGACAAATTATCTAAATCTCCCAAAATCGCCCTTATTGCTACCGACACGTTTACTAAAGAAATGATCTCTAAACTTAACTATGACAAATTTATGGATATTTCCATCCTTTCCGAAGAACAAACGTCCAATCTAAAAAAGAACGATCTATCGTTTAATCTTACAGCTGTGGAAGTTTCTAAAGCTCTTAGAGAGTTTGAATACTTCAAAGATTATGATGTGATAACTGTAATTGCAAATTATCCCCATCCAATCCTTCTTCGCAACCTCAACCGAATTTCCTTAAAATTCAATAAGCCTTTTGTTTTTGGCGCCTTAGATGGCCCCTTTTTGCTATTAGCATCTTTTATTCCGTTTGAAACCTCTTGCTTCGAATGCTTTGAAACTAGAATCAAGGCACAACTTCGACATCTAAAAGAATACACCGATTTTGTTGAAACACTAAAAAGCATCGAGCCACAGCAAAAAGTTTTTGATTCTGTACCGCTTTTACACCTATTGATGTCACTCATACTTAATGAAACGCTAGTTCTCGGAAATACAGGCTTTGGATACTTTGTAGGTAGACTTCTAAGCCTTTATCTCCCCTTATTTGAGGTACAAATCCAAGACATCCTCAGAATACCAACATGCCCAGCGTGTGGTTATACAAATAGTGCAAAGATGAAAGAACTCTACTTTGACTTTAGAAAAGTGGTTACCGACATTGCAAAAAAACTAGAAGAATAAAAAACACGTCGTGACAAAAATGAAACAAAAAGATTTTTTCATATCCAAATATCCCCTTAAAACATGGCTACATGAAAAATTCAAAACCATTGGTTCACCACAAACGGGACTCCTAAAAGCTGCAGTAATCGCCAATTTAGACATGCTAATGCCCAAAATTTTTTCTTTTGGCGGCGATATGGCTGAATTTCATCGACTTTTAGGCTTTGAAGAAGAAATTCAGTATCACATTGGTGGATATGGGATTTTTTATGAAGAAGCGTTTGTTCGAGTAATGAGTGAAGCCCTTGAACGATATTGCCTTATGTTCTATCCCCATTTCATTCAAGATGAAATTGTTTATGCCAGCTATGCCGAACTTAAAAGCAGCGGAGAAAACATTGTTCCCTTCAGATACTTCCAACTGTTTTCTGAACACGATTATAAAAAGCATCGTTTTCCCTTTCATCCACCCTCAAAAGAAGATATATGCGGTTGGCTTCCAACACCCTCCTTATTTTCTCCAAATAAGGAAATCTATGTTCCCGCCCAATTATTAGTTCCCGGTTATCGAATCAATAAAAAAAAGGGCGAAAAACGCTGGGCACCCGGTTTTTCAACCGGAAGCGCGTCCCATATCACCGTTCAAAATGCACTGCTTAACGCACTCATGGAATACATAGAAATTGATGCCTACATGATTCATTGGTTTACAAAAAGACCCGCACCACGAATAGATTATCAAGGAAGTGTCCTAGAAGAAATTATAACTGAAATTATGGATACCAATATTTTGGAACCAATTCTGCTCTATCACACACTGCCCGATCTACCAATTCCGACCATTTCCAGTTTTATTGTTAACAAAAAAGGAATGCTACCAGCGGTTACCGCCGGTTCACAAACCGATTTAGATCCATTGCACTGTGCTTACCGCAGTTTAATGGAAGCTACCGCCGTAACACTTCTCGGTATGGGCGGATATATTTATCAACCATTACTCTTTTTTGGGGAAAAAGATTATACAAAAATTACAGATCTTGATTCAAACGTTTCTTTTTATGCTGAACCAAATAATCAAGCCGTGTCACTATCACTTATCAAAGAAATTACGGATCCGAACCGGACAATACACATTGATGACTTACCACAGGTAACAAGCCGCAAGCCAGATGATCAACTCCAATTTACTCTGAAACAACTTAACAAAGTCAGCCAATATGCAGTGACTACCGAAATAACTACCCCTGACATTGCAGAACTTGGTTTTCGTGTAGTAAAAGTTTTCATCCCAGAACTAAACTACATGACTTTACCGAGTTATCCCTACACCAATCATCCCCGAATCTTGTCCTACGGAGGTGTACAAAATCAGTATCCCCATCCTCTCCCTTGAAGTCACCCCAACCACAGAATTTTCCTTAATTATCATCAGTTTGTTTCCCACTGGAC
>WAPZ01000536.1 GCA_015520535.1 Candidatus Heimdallarchaeota archaeon | reverse complement strand
CTAGTGATAATGATGGTGATGACGATGACGATGATGAATCAACTATTTTTGTGCGTACGCGTAATCGAAGACAAAGACGAAGAAAGAAATACCCAGCATCATCAGCTTCAAGCAGTAAAAAATCCACTACCAAATCGTCATCTAGCACTTCACGCGGTCAAGAACTATTTCAACACTTGTTTGGTAGTAGTCTTAGTAGTGGCGCTACCCATATTGGAGATCCTTTGAAAAACGCGCTTTTTAAAGGTGGTTTTATCCATTTTTAAAGAATGGCCGGTGATTCTTCTGTAGGACGCTATGCTTACAATTTTTTGAATCTAGCAGAAACATCAGTACAAACCTCTTATTATGAACAGCATGTATTTAATTTAGAAACACTAGGTGGTGATGTTTCTATACTAGAAACATCTATACAAACACAATGCCCTTTTATTCCAGATTTGATTGAGTTAGAAATGAACACTTTTTCGGCGGATGCTACAACCAATTATTTAGGCGCCACAGCCGCGTCTCACCCTATACAACTTTACGTCAAAAATATGGGACCAAATTTTCGAAACGATTTTCCGGTGGCCACCGCTAACGTGTATTCACACACATCTCCTATGAAAATCTATAACACATCTCGAGAAAGTTTTAATCATCGTACAATAATCTTACGCTGGGTAAATTTGGTGGGAGGCTTTTTGAAGAAAGGATTCATTACAGTAAGTTTCTCCTACATTCGTTTTAATACACGCACATGAGTAGAAAACGACCATCACCACCAGCTCCACAAGCTCAAGACTGGGAGATACCGCGAGTCAAAAACGAGACCCAAAAGAAATTTCCTGGGTCTGAAATATTTGATTATCGTTGGTTTAATCTATACATCTGCGCCAAAAGACGGTCAGGAAAAACTGTTTTAATCTATAATCTTCTCAAGAAATTTGTGCGTCCAAATACGATAGTTTTATTTTTTGTTAGCACCTTCTATAGCGATGCCAACTATGAAGCCATGCGCGATTTTTTGGACAAGAAAAACATACCCTATGAACCACATACATCTATTCGAGATGAGCGTGGTACAGACCAAGTACGGGCGTTTGTTCGTGCTCTACAAGAAGAAAAACGCGAGGAGCAAATACGAAAAGACCTAAAGAAACAAAAGAAAAATGCGTCTGATGTCATTACACATTGGGATACTGTGGATCCTGAGCATACTGTTATATTTGATAAACCAGAAAGCAAAAATATTGAATTACCCGGCAATCCAAATGATCCATGGAAAGATGAACATGACCTTCTACAACAAGGTTTATTGTTCACCTCCATGGATAATCCTCTTCAACCACCAAACAAAAGAAAGAAAAAACCACGTGAAGAACCAGAATATATCATCATTTTTGATGACCTGGGAGACGAACTGCGCACTACATCATTAGTGGAATTAATGAAAAGAAGCCGTCACTTCCGTTGCAAGATCATTATAAGTAGTCAAAACTTATTTGACTTACCCAGTCAGGGTATTAACCAACTAACATACGCAGCCATATTCCGCCATATGCCTTTGGATAAAGTAGAAAAAATACGAGAAAAACTAACGCTGGATATATCTCCAGAAAAGATGCAAGAAGTGTATCTTAAGTATACTCAAAAACCCTATGATTTTATTCTTTTAGATGTGTTGAAAGACCAAATCCGATACAAATTAAAACAGGTCGTTTATGATGCAGAGAAAGAACGCGAAGAATAAATTCATAATTTCATTTTTCCTTTTGTAAATGTAGTTTTTTATTTAATTTGAAAAAAACAATAATACTCATGCCCCCACGAAAATATAAGTATCCACCAGCCCTTCCTGCTTACCCAGCGGTAATCAGACCTGGGCGACTCAGAAGACTCGCTCGTGGACGTCGTAGACGACGTATGGGAAGAGGCTTTTTTAGTGGGTTAGTAAGCGGGCTTAAAAAAATTGGACGAATTGCCGCACCTATTATTAAAGATACAGGTCTAATTAGCACAGCGGCTGGCGCTTTGCCTGGCGGTTCTGTTATCGCACCTATTCTAGCACGTCATGGTTACGGTCGTCGTCGTCGTCGAAGAGGTCGAAGGGGTGGTGCGCTATCCGTCGTACGTTTTTAAATAAATCATCCAAATCCCCA
This sequence comes from Candidatus Heimdallarchaeota archaeon, assembly GCA_015520535.1. Taxonomy (GTDB): domain Archaea; phylum Asgardarchaeota; class Heimdallarchaeia; order Hodarchaeales; family S146-22; genus S146-22. Next base: position 5,249 of record WAPZ01000536.1, on the reverse strand, counting down.
TTTTTACCTCTTTAATTTTTATTATTTTTTGTTTATTTTTTCTGCCCATATGTATCTCTATCAAGATGCCTAAATATTCAAACGCAGTATATAGACGCCGACTAGCACGTTACCGGCGAGGCGGATTCTCTCTTCGTAAATTGATTCGAAAAGCAAAAGATAAGGCCAAACAAGTCATACGAGATAAGAATCTACTAGACAAAGCAAAACAATTTGCACTTGATCAGGCGCGCAAACATAAAATTGGTTCACAACTCGCCAAAAAGATTCCCAAAGTAGGTGATCTCCTCAGTAAAGAAATTGCAAAACGCGGTTACGGGCGTCGTCGACGTCGTCGACGTGGTGGGAATATATATCGTCGAGGACCAAGACTTGTACTCTTGTAAGATCACCTTACGATATTTTTTTTAAGTAAGTAAAAAAATGTTTCCATCTTTCTTTTTTTCCAAGACAGCTGAAGGTGCTGGTCGATCGGGTGGTGGCCCACCTAAGAAGAAAAAGAAAAGAAAGAAAAAGAAGAAGAAACCACCCTCAACACCCCGTATCCCGCCAGCACCACCTGTACTCCAACTACCTCCTAAACCCCCTAAGAAAAAACCACCCAAGAGAAAACCCACACCCCATATTCCACCAGCTCCCCCCGTACTCCAACTACCACCCAAACCACCAAAACCGGATCCTCCTGTAACCACACGAAAACGAAAACGCAAACCACCATCTATCATTCGACGTGTAGGTGAAACACGTGTAGGTGGTTTTATAAGACCTAACCGTTTTCATTTATCTAATGCCATGTATTTTGGTTAAAACTATAAAACATGGATACGCTTGAACGTGAAACCTTTTTTATCACCTCTACGGAAAATCCCTTTTCCAAAACACTGTATATTAATCCTCATAAAGAATACACCCATATTTGTGTACTTCATGCAGCCATACCAAAATCCTATTATATGCTGCCCGAAGCAGCCACACTTACATTATCTGAACCTAATGGAACAACATTTAATTTAACATTCCCTCAAGGTAACTACATTTCAATTGATGTGAAAAACGAATTATCTACACAACTCAACAACAATCTAACCTATACATACACTGTAAATGGACCATTTGATGAGTCATTTGCCAACAACGGCAAATTCAAAATAACTGTTAGTAACAATAACGGAGACCAACCTACACTTACTGTAAGCTCCATTTATTTGGCTGCTATATTAGGATTCTCCAAGGCAAACTATAACTACACATTCTCCTCAAACATTCTCGAGAGTGAACAACAAGTAAACTATCAACGGTACTACTCATTAGCGCTAATGAGCAACATCGTAGAAAAAGATATATTTTTGATCATCAACACACATGCCAACCCATACAACTCTACCATCATTCATGAAACTCAAGATATATTCACACATTCCAAGCCACTTATTCGCCATCAAAGCAATAACTACACCTTTCGCATAGTAAACGCTTTTGATTTTAGTGAAACAATCGACTTTCAATCTTACCCTATATCTTTTGAAATAATGGTGTGGCGCTTAGGAAACCCATCACAAATTTTAAGTGCATATATCTATTACAAATACCGACAAGATCAATGGCGAAGACAACAATGGCTACAACAACCTACAATACCTCTTCTGGATAATCAGAACAAAAACAAGTCGAAACCACAGGATAGCGCCAAACCCACCAAGAAAAGAAAAATAAAAACATAAAAAACAAAAACTTATAAGGTGTTGGCCACTGTTTAACTATGTCCTTCAGAACTTGCACCCTCATCATCACTTTGCTTTTCTTGCTCATCTTCATCTCTTTCTTCATGTCCTGAAGGGTCATTATTTTCACACCCTTGTGGGGCAAAACAAACACAACAAAGTATACGCCGGAAAAGACAATGACAACTTATGCGAATCCACTCTCGCAATTTTTCACAGCAATTTATAGGAGGCATCACCACTCCTAAATCATTGCTTTCTCTTTTTCGAAACGTGTTTCTTTAGAGAAACACGGTTATTTGATTTTTTGGTGGGTTTTGAAATCGATACAGACATTTCACTATCCGTATCCGACATGGATACATCATCATCATTCTCATCTTCATCATCATCATCTTCATCATCCAACGTTTGTTTTTCTTCTTTCTCATCTTCATCCATATCTCCAGGACCACCAACTACAAAAGTAGTCATACTAGCTTGCTCACTCACCACCATTCGTAACGCATCCAGTTGTACCATAACTTGATTATCACGATTCCAAATCAACTTAGATGGTGAAAGCACAACGCAATCAAAAGTCACATTGCTCAAACCAGCCCAAGACAAAGGAATTTGTGTCTCAGCCGACACCACAGCTGTAGGGGGCACCGTTTTCTTCGTCACACCATTAAAGGTGTCATGAACTTGAACCGCAAACGGGCAATTCACCACCACATAGTCAGGATAACGCATGTTGCCATATTCATCTGGTTCTTCACGCAAATCTCCTTGACGAATAATGCTCTGCCAAGATTCGCAGGGCAATCTCGACAAATGCTCCTCAGTTTCCTGAATGCGTTGATTCACGGCCTCTTTTTTCTCCTCCGGAACACTCTTCAGCACATCACGCAAATGATTAATTTGTCTATGCAAAGACTTGGTCAAATGCGCATTAAATTGCTGCAGACAACTTTTCATCAAGGCATTATCTAACGCCTCAAAATTTTGACGTTGCTCATCCGTCAAAATAGTCAAATTCGCAAATCCAGCGCGCTTCTTGCCCTTGTGATGAATACCAGAAAGCATACGCAAGTTGCGAATAGAAAACATCAAAGGACCACCACTGTACTTGCTTTTCACTTTCATCGAATATTGAGAGCCATGAATACGTTCTTTGCTGGCTCTGTGAATAAAATCCCAGCGGCGACACTCTACTTCACCCAATTTCAAAGCCTTAGAAACTGCTGATTGCAGCCCCTTGGCATTATCATAATTCACAACAAATGGTCCTTGCGCCATCTTTGTTTTCAGCTCAAAAAAGAAGACAGATATATTTGAAACAAACCAAAAAGAGAAAAAAGACTTTTTGGAAGTATGATTCAGAGCTATCCCGCGCTTCGATGTCATGCATGCCAACCTCTAATTTTCATATATGGGTTGGTAGGTCAATCCCATAAATCAATCATATTCATCCGATTCACTTAGCCCTTCTCCCACATATGGGTTTTCCCCAGACGAAACAAATCCCTCAGTAGTCATCAAGGGAGCAATCTTTTGCTTAAATGCTGTCAACGAAAAAGGGGCTACACACTCACTCCCCAAATTTGCTATTCCAAAAAACGAAGAACGCTCATTTCGAAAATTCAAAGAAGACAAACTCAACTTCTCCTTAAACGAATCAACATTCAAAATTGCCCCTTCACCATAAAAACAATAATAGCCCCCCAATCGGCCCAAAATCAAAAAGGGCAAATCCAAAGTTGAAATCATGCGTGCGCGGCGACAATACAAGCGATCCGCATATGATCGAATAGAATCACAAAAATCTGTCAAAGGTACCAAACATTTACAAGTTGATTCACCACAATTCTCACCCAAACCAAAATCTCGATGCATATATGCAAACTCTCCAGTCTGATTCGGAGGCAGCAAAAGCTCAAAAAACTGCTTGAATCTAATAAAAAAACGTGGTGATTCATAAGACAAATCGCTGCGTAGCAATCGCACTTCATGATTTAACCAAGAAGGCAATACGCCAGTGGCCATGCTTAACATAATATAAAAATCCTGAGGAGTAATCGGCACGCACCCTTTGGCTATCTTTGTTGTAGTATAAACTCCCGCAAAAACTTCAGACGCGTATTCATACATCTGTGAAAGACGGCGAAAAATCTCCGAATAGGACTGCATCTCCCAGCCCGAAATTACACACGAGGCGCGATTAAGTCGATAAGACACTATATGTAATTTTTCCTTCACGCGGTAGTGCCAATCGAAATCCATCTTTTCACGAAAAAGATGTGCAAAATTCTTGCAAACCATATAATACACATCAAACAACATCGAAAGCGTGTTCATAGGCTGCCGCAGAGAAATAGAGAGTGAACGACACATATGGGCAAAATCCACATAAATTGTGCCCGAAGGAGCGCCTAACTCCAAAAAATTCTGCCATAGATGGGGTAAAGGAAAACCACCTTGTGAAGTACAAAAATAAGGAAATCCGCTCCTCATCTGCTTCGCCTCTTGCGCTGAATAAAACTCAGCCCCTAACACCTCTCGAAAAACACGTATCGTATACTTCATCATCATCTCCGATGCATGAGAAGTAAATCCCAAGCATATATCACGGGCAATACCCGCGGTCAAGCGCACCATCTCCGTATGAGACCGCATATTCCCCATCACACAATCGCCCACATGACGATATTGTCGATATATCAAAGCGCTTTCTTCCATTTCCTTTTGTTTCTGATCAGATACCCCCGGCAAATTATAGACCAAAGGGACATCCCTAGGAGACCCCGAAAACGTCGCCGAAAGACTCACTCGTGTCGAAGGCAAAAACGGTGGTCTCGATACAGGCACTTGTTGCTGTTGCTGTTGCTGTGCGCTAGATGTAGAAGACAAATCCAAAGATGGCATAGGCGACGGCTTCAAAGGCTGATCCACTCTTGGTTGGGTCTTTTCATCCTCCTCACCAACAATATCTTGTTTCTTCGAATCACGAACTTCACCACAACGTGCTCGCTTCAAACCTCGCGCCTTATCGTAGGTATCATCCGAGTGAGCAACATCATTCTCACCTGAAGAATGAGAATCCACCCTAGAAATATCGTCAGGAGCACTACGGACGGAAGAGGGCGGATCATCGTCATCCAAACTAGGCGATGCAGTAGAAGAAGACATGACAAAGAGAGAAACACACAGCACAAACCTATCAAAAGTACAAAAAGAACAATACCACACAAATAAGAGTAAGAAACACGAGAACAATACAAACACATAAGAAAAAGAACAAAAAGAACAAAAAGATTAAAAAACACAAAAGAAAGTACCAATTCAACGTATAGCTCTACACTTCTTTTTTGTTCACGAAGTCAAGCTCACCACCCACAACACAAAACTTATGGGTTTTCAACTATAACGCATTAGTACGTCGAACGTTTTTACGTCGAACGGACCACAACTCGTACGTCGAACGTTTTTTACGCAGACTTTACTCAAAAATGCATATGGGACACTGAGCCTCAAAATGCATATGGG
>WAPZ01000535.1 GCA_015520535.1 Candidatus Heimdallarchaeota archaeon | reverse complement strand
GTTAAACACAGATTTTGATCTTCTATATCAACCACAATTTGATGTTGGGTTAATATTTTTAGATTATGACCGGAAGAACGTCAACATCACAACAATAAATGGTACAATTCCCGAAATAAAAGCAATCTTTGTTAATGATAGTTATACGTTACGAGATACCTCAGATGATGTGTATGTGAAGTATGCGATTAATCGCTCCTTCATTTTTCTTAATTCTACTATATTGGATGAACATTTTGGTGAACGCATACTAGATTCTAGTGAAAGGAAAACTATTTCGTATTATCCCCTAAATAACGTAAAAAGCTATTATAATGGGTCAACTGATGCATTGACTTCCCAAAACGTTACAGGATATGCAATTAATGCCACCACATTATATGATTATCTCTACGAAAGACTTAATGAACAATTAGCGTTAAAAAAATACGATTATGTGATTTTGTATGCGAATTTTAGTTGGATTTTTCCAAATGAAACGTTTTGGATGGAATATGAGCGTTATGATCTAGATGGAAGCCGTATAGACCATTTTATTGAAGATACCGTAAATGGTGGCGGTTTAAGAAACGTAACCTTTCCACTTAAGGCATTTGGCGCGAATAAAAACCTTTTCATAATGTTGCCGGATGCTTTTACGTGGTTTCAGAACTGGGCGTTTGGTTGGATGTTTTACGAGTCCCGCCTTGCTGAGGAGTATTATTATCATCTTCCGCTTCTTGAGTTTATAAATTATGTAAAAAAGCCATTAAATGATTCTTTAACCCAATATTTTTCTTTTTGGAGTTGGAAAATTCTTCGGCGTCATCTTTTTTGGCAAACACGAATCCGGGTTCATTTTCCACCAAAAATTTCTCTTCGTTTTGTAATTTTTTCCAATGTGTCCCTTACAAAGCGTGAAAAGGAAAACATAATCAATGAGAGTGCAATTTCGACACTTTTAAGGGAATTCTTTCCAAATATCGGTTCTAATGATATTTCTTTTATTTATAATTTCCAACAATGGTCTAATCTTATTGAGTCGGCATTTTCAAATGCAACAGTGAAAAAATCTTCGCAAATACATCCTTTGAGCAGAATAAAACGCCATTTTTCGCTTGTTGATCTGTGGTTGCAAATTCGTGGGCATGAATTAGAATGGATAGGCACAAATACGCACCTCACTAATGAGAAAGAAGAACTAATTCTTCCATTTTATCTCTTTTTCTTGCGAAATGCCACATTCTATATGCCATATCGCTGGGGAACATTTACGGGTTATTATGACATGATAGAGGGTGTTAATTTGGCGTTATTCGATTTAAATGAGTTTGAAGCAAGTAAGCAAAATATGATCACCGAATATCTTTTTTATTCCTTGGGTCTATTAATAGGTCGCGGACCAGTTTTCACCAGTTCTTCCTTTTTTCAAGATCAAATTGCCGATTTCATGAGTTATTATCTGTTTACGCCAAAAGTCGCATTCATATTCAAAAATGTGTATTTAAAAAGAATTATTGACACACTTCTTCGCCCAATAATGTATTGGCTTATTTTGAATCAAGAAAACCGCGAACGGTTATATTATGACAGCTTTAAACAACTTTATGGCCAATGGACAGTGTTTTTAACATATTATAAGAATAAGGATTATCAAAAGGCACTAGAGGCGCTCCTTATTTATAAAGATCTTTTTTACGCTACCGTGAGAGAAATTCAGCAAATTGAAGTGCCTTCAAACGATGTCATCACACTTAACGACAGTATATGGATTTCTGAGACGAAATTACTTAGTTTTGACATCGACAATTTCAAAGTACTAACAATACCTGATGTGTTAGTTGTAACACTGTTCGTTGTTTTATTGGGGTTTTTCACACAAGTAGATATTCAGAAAATAATTCAAAAACTCCGAAAAAAGCAGAGTTAATCACCAGAGTACATGACCATGTGAGTTAAATGTCTTCAGAATTTGATTTTACAGAATTTGTAATGAAATTTCCGGCAACTGTGGTGTTAGTAGGATTACTGAGTATTTCCTATATTATTGAAGCCCTTGTTTGTTTTGATATTTTTTCACCATGCCCAACAGTTCTTGTGTTATTTGCAGAAATTAATTCAGCAGTGTTACAAGGACAAATATGGCGCTTAGTGACCGCCATTTTTATACACGCCAGCATTATTCACTATGGAAGCAATGCGCTTTTTCTTTTGTTATATTCTCTTCGCTTAGAAGAATTGAAGGGGCATAAAATCGTGTTTGTTGCATTTTTCTTAACAGGAATTGTTGGTAATCTAGTTACATTGGTATGGGGTCCAAATTTTGTTTCTTTAGGCGCGTCTGGAGCAGTATTTGGCTTATTGGGAACAACAGTGTGGATTTTACAAACACGCTATCCGCGACAAAGAAATGCCATAATATTTTCGGCATTCTTTTTCTTTATGCTTACTATAAGTGCGGATACAAACATTGTTGCACATTTAGGTGGCCTTTTAAGCGGACTTTTGCTTGGTTGGGTGGCTGAAAGATATAAACTTTTTGAATAAGCCTTACGATATTCCCTTGTTCAAAAAAGACACGAACATAAGATTAGGGAATTTGTGAATATTTTTAATATTCTGTGGAGAAGTATTAAATAAGAAAAGTTGGAAAAGAACTTAGAGAAGGAGACAGTTAAGTGGATCCAAATACAACTGTGCTGGAAAAAGTGGAATTAGCGTGGGCTATTAGAAATGATGTGCACGGTGAAGATGCCATCGGGGTTCTTCAAAGTTTTGATGGAAATTTGAAAGGAATTATTATATGTGATGGCGTGTCAAAAGCAAATGGTCGAATTGCATCTTCAACAACAGTTCATGTTTTTCAAAATGCTTTTATGTATGCAATTTCCCATGATGGCGATCCAAGCCAATTAGAAGAAACTTTGGACGAACTTATTTATTCTGCGCCACAAAACATCCAAAAAGAATTAGAAATCGAACTGAATGATCCCAAAGCACCAGCAGCTACGACTGCGCTGGTAGGATTAACGGACGGCAATTATTTATATGCTTATTACATTGGAGACGGTGCTATCCTTCATTATAGTGGAGATCTTTTAAGTTATGCCACATATTTAGTCAATTATAATCGTGGCGGGAAATTGGAAGGATATGTGTCGGGACAAGGAGTATCCGCATTACCGACCTTTTTATCCGTCCGACAAGTTTTTTCTGATGGTAGTTATTTAGTTTTAGCTACAGATGGTGTTGATTTACTTAATCCAACAAATTACACTACTTTTTGGAACTACCTTAACAAACATGTTCAGAAAAGCATGAGTCTTCAGGAAGTTCTCGACAACTTTATTCAAGAAATTCCCAAAATTGATGATGCTTCGATTGGAGTAATTTATGTCCCCGGAGCGAGTTTTTTGCAATAATTTTCGCTTTTTTATCTGTTTTTGAATGAGGTTTTGATATGGGTAAAGCAGAAACATTTTATGAGCGACGGATCGATCGAAAACTACTATATAACGGTATTTTTAAGTTTTTTTTGGATCAAGTCGAATTACCATCGGGAAGACAAACACATCGTGCGTGGATTGACTTTCCCAATGCCAGTGCGGTAGTTCCGTTCCTAGATCGGGACACCATAATAATGATTGAGCAATACCGCTATCCATTCAATGCCACGTTTTTAGAAATTCCAGCAGGTAAAGTAGATGCAGGAGAAAGCCCAGAAAATTGTGCTCTGCGTGAATTGACAGAAGAAACTGGATATCAAGCCGCCAAGTTATCTCATTTGACGTCATTGGCTCCTACCATTGCATACTCCAATGAGATTATTCATGTATATGCAGCAACCGATTTGAGCCTAACCACTACGTCACGCGATTTTGATGAGCAAATCGAGGTCAAAAAAGTAAAATTTGAGGAAATTCTTGATGATATCAGACATAACCGACGATTATATGATGCTAAGACAATAATAGGAATTTTATTTGCTGAAACTTGGAGAAAAACTTTTTTCGATTAAAATGAACGTTATTTTTCTCCATTAAACCGCAAAAAATGGTTTTTCTGAAAAAATCAAGAAGTAACTTTTTTAGTGGCGAGAATTTTTAAATAATTCAATGTCTGTTGAGAGAATGAGGACGTTCAATGAATCAACTAAAATATCTAAAAAACATAGAATATCGGCATTATCAACATAAAATCTTTCAACAAAGCAAAGATCAAAATACACTAATTGTCTTGCCAACTGGTCTTGGAAAAACGATAATCATTGGATATTTACTGGCATATCACTTGGAACAATTGATGCAGAACCCCAAAGATGAAAAATTGGTGGTAGTCACCCCAACGAAACCTTTAGTCCAACAACTGGTTTCTACGTTTCGTGAAATTTTAGAATTAATACCGGAGGAAGTCCAAGCGGTCGACGGAAGAATTTCTCCCAGTAAACGTCCCCAAATCTATAATGAAGCGACCATTATAACGGGAACCCCACATACCATCGCTCGTGATCTTTTGGCCAGTCGTCTTTCCGCTGAAAAAATCCGCTTTATAGCAATTGATGAAGCTCATCGTGCCACCGGCAATTATCCCTCCGCACAATTAATCACTTTACTTCCACCAAGCACACATATAGTCGGTTTGACCGCAACACCCGGCAATACACAAGAACAAGTCTTACAAATCGTCAAAACGTTACGAGCAAAAAAAGTGGTGTATTACGATGAAAGTGATCCTGAAATAAAGAAACACGCCAGTGTTCATCGACCACGGCCGATATTCGTAGACTTACCCGATCCGTATAAAAAATCCTTGAAGTTATTGGACCAATATATTCAATTCTTATTAGATGAACTAGACACCGTACTTGACCTCAAATTGACCAAAGAAAAGCGTCGCTACTTAACTAGAAAAACGGCCTTAGAAATTCACCACCATGTCATTAAAATGATGCATGATGACCTCAGTATAGCCTCGGCATCCGTGTATACGGGCAATTTAATCCGTGCGTTGCACTTAAAAGATATAATAGAGTCCCAAGGCTTTCCACAAGCTAAAAAAATGATTATAACGTGGGAAAAAAAACAAGATTCTAAGGCTAAAAGAGAATTTTTCGAAAATTCACTGGTTCAGCAAGTGTTAAGTTTAATAGATCAACATGAGGATTTGGCACATCCCAAATTAACTCGTTTGCTTGAACTTCTATTTAATTGGCGAGCAAAAAACCCACAATCCAAAATTATCGTATTTAGCAATTATCGAGCAACCGTTTCTTTTTTGAGCGAAGTTCTGGAAGAAAAAGGCTTTCCGGTAGCTAAGTTTACTGGTCATGGAAAAAGTGCGTCCGATAAACGTTCTCTCTCGCAAAAAGAACAATTAGAGATCGTGGAACGCTTTAAACATGGAGATATAGATATTTTAGTGTCCACATCGGTTGGTGAGGAAGGTTTAGACGTTGGAAACTGCGATTTAGTTATATTTTATGACTCTGTGCCATCAATGATCCGTGCGATACAGCGCCGTGGTCGTGGAAGGAAAAAATTTTCTCAGATTATTCATCTTATCACAAAAAACACTCGTGATGCTGGCTTGTATTATTCTATGAAGCGCAAGGAACAAAAAATGAGAGATTTTCTGAAAGACGAATTACCACTACTGTTACATGAAATGCAAGAAAAATCTGAAGAAGAAGCCACATCAGATTCTGTTGAGGTAGTCTTTGTAGAAACAACAAGGAAAGATCAAACCTTCAGTAACAAAGTGAACAACTTGGCTAAAGGACAGTTAACATTAAAAGATATAGAACCACAAAAAAAGTCAGTAACAAGAACTACAAATTCTCAGACAGAAACCATATCCACTAAGAAGATTTCTGATGAAAACGGAAGAGAACAAGAGAAAACCCCATCGTCTAACTTGGTAACTACAGATGCAAAGTTAAAGGCAAAAGCAAGGGAAATGAATAGCCAAAAATCTGAATTTAAACCACTTATTATTGCAGATAGCAGAGAAAGCTCGTCAGCGTTGCTTTATGAAATTAAAAAGCGTAACGTCAATTTGGAATTAAAATTTCTTATGTTGGGCGATTTTATTATTCCACCTAATTATTTGATTGAAAGGAAAAGCTATGATGATTTTATCGCTTCAATTATTGATGGACGGTTATTTAATCAAGCAAAGGCATTAAAGGCCGTGCAAGATCGTTATCCCAACTTACTTTATATCGTTGAGGGAGAACCAGAACATCCACGAAATTTATCACCACAAGCCTTTACTGGTGCACTCCTTTCTTTATTATTCGATTATGAAATTCCTATATACTTTTCTAAAAATTATATGGAAACCGCAGATACGTTAATTCTCTTAGCCAAAAAAGCACAACAAGATTCTACCACCGGAAAATACGTCATTCATAGTTTAACTAAAAGTACCTCCACCATCCATGAAATCCAAGAAGCCTTATTAGCCAATATTCCCGGTATTAATCGTGAAACCGCAATCAAAATATTGAAACATTTTGGGAGTCTGAGTGAATTAAGCACTGCAACACTCGACGAACTGATGAAAGTCGAAGGAATTGGACCTACCCTTTCCAAACGTATTTATGATATATTT
>WAPZ01000534.1 GCA_015520535.1 Candidatus Heimdallarchaeota archaeon | reverse complement strand
GGGTTGAATCCAGGCAGACCTGGTTTTTGCGAGGTGTTGGCATCCGAGCCTTCTTTGTTCCATGTGGGTTGTGAGTAGTACGCCCCGAAATCTAACGAGGACCGGCTTGGATGTCAATTGATTTATGGGTGTCTTCGTTTTTTTTCTGGGTGTCTTCGTTTTTTTTCAACATTATTGCACTTTTTTAATTTCGCGATGAAACTACCTACATCGTTGCCATACGGAAGCACAACTTCAGTGTCGGTAGTTACATTAGGACCAACAATTAGGTCTACTATCTCTTGAATACATTGAATAATATTTTCTAGATCTTCAAGGGTAAACTTAAGATCAAAATCAAATTCCCCCATAGCCGTTTTCAAATCGGAATGCGCTAAAACTTTATTTCGCCATGTTTTTATTCCAGTAGAATTATACAGAGCATCCAAGTTTTTAATTAGAGTATTAAGTTCGGCAGAATTACATTGGCTTGCGAAGCGCTTCAGCGTTAAGTTTTTATTGATTCCATTTCTACCGCTTTCGGCTGGATCGAGCAAACAGGCTATTTTGAGGCAAATTCTCTCAATATATGTTGATTGAATTCGACCAAATATAATGGAGCTGAACGAATTTAAAACCTCTATTGATTCTTCAATTGAAAATAGCTGTTTATATATGGTTAAATCGGTGCAGAGTGTAGAAAAATATTTATCAAAAAGCTTCAATTCTTCCGGTGAAATAATTGACCGATCTATTTTAGGATGATTCGGGATTGATCTCCCCATACGCTTAAAGAACTCTTCTTGAGTTGATGTGGTTACTTCACGTCTGTTCGTCACACTCACTTACCTTCTCATGCTGTATAACGCTTAGTTAACCTGCGGAGTAACATGGTAATTTTTTTCGGGTTTTGCAAAAAAGTGTCGTGTTACGGAGTCAGGTTGAACTTTTTGTTAGCTGATTTCTACTTTCAATCTTGGGTCGATTATAGATCTGAATTCATCTATTAGAGCCTTTCGTGCCGGTTCAAAATCCTTTTGGTATTGTGCCTCCATATCTTTGCGCGCACTTTCAATTTGGATTAGTATTTCTTCAGGATCTGAACTTTTTGTGTTAAACACTGCATCACTGAAATTTATAGACATTTTACTTGCTTGGACACCGCAATGAGAAAATTTTTCATATGTTTCATCACTAATAAATATTGCGTTTAACATAGCTAATTTTTCAATTTTTTCTGATTCAGCCCTTAGCTCTGTTGCCCACGATTGATATGCAGGTATCGCTACCTCAAGGTCTTTATCTTGTAAATTATTTGGCGCTCTAATTTTTAAGGCAGCCTCAAACCATTCTAATAATGAAACATATAATTCTCTGACTGCCTCAGATCGTTGAGAGTCCACACGAGATATTGCAACATTATGCTCATGTATTTTTTTGTTGAGTTCACTTTTTATGGCTTCCATTTCTGATTGATATTTTAATTTATCTTTCTCTAAAATACGGCCAGCCCAAACCTTGCCTAAGAAAGTCGAAAGTCCAAAAACTATCGCACTACCTCCACCAAGTGAGGTAATTATTGCAAGTGCTAAATCCCATGTTTCAGTGCTTCCCATTATTTTCCTCGGCATTGAATAAACGTCAAAGTGACGTATTTAATTACGTCACTTTGACGCATATTACTCATGCTGATTATTTGAACAGATGTCATCATAGCAGTCGCCCCAACCTTGATAATCACAAATATTACCTTAACGGTCAATAAATTACGATAATTTAAGGGTGGATGGGGAAATACGTCACTTTCATTCATATTATGTTTTTCTTCATTCATGGCGAAAACCAAACTATTGGCTTCCACCAGATCAACTCAAGAAAAGAGTAACGCCCAGACTAAGCGGGCGTATTCGATGAACTGGCTAAGCAGGCCCAAGAACTTGGTATGGGTTCTTCAGATTTGTAGCGTTTAAGTGTTGCAGGAATTGCCTCAAGTGATGAATGGCGGCCATTTTGAATTAAAAGCATCGCTGTCGTTACATCCAGGTGCTTATCCCCATACAGAGCATCCAGCAAATGCGTCGTGGATTCTTGTAGAGGGTGGATAGTGTTCTTCATGTTAATTCTTTTATTCACTAACGCGAAAAACAGTTGCATACGCCGGATGTTGATGTACTAGCCTTGCTTCAATTTCGCAAAGGCATCTGCCATGGCACTATTAGTCTGTTTACCGCTACCTTTGTTCAAAGCCTGTTTTGGCGATTGATTGGACGGTCGCCGGTTTGCCGGTTTGGCTTTCCCGGCCTTGGGTCTGTCACGCTGCATATCCTGGGGTTTGTCTCGCGCGTCATCTGTCAGTCGCATACTGAGTCCAATGCGTTTGCGTGGCAGATCCACTTCCATCACTTTGACTTTGACCACCTGCCCCGCTTTTACAACTTCGCGCGGGTCTTTAACGAATTTATCCGCCAGTGCGGAGACATGTACCAGGCCATCCTGATGCACGCCGATATCCACAAACGCGCCGAAGTTGGTGACGTTGGTGACCACGCCTTCCAGTATCATGCCCGATTCAAGATCAGACAGTTTTTCAATGCCGTCTTTAAAGGTGGCGGTTTTGAATTCAGGACGGGGGTCACGGCCGGGTTTCTCCAGCTC
>WAPZ01000533.1 GCA_015520535.1 Candidatus Heimdallarchaeota archaeon | reverse complement strand
GTTTACTTCCATGGCTCCAACTATTTTAGCAACTTTCTTTTTTATTTCACTAAGTAAGTGACATGGTAACTCAAACAATGACGGTAGCACGTTTATCTCGATTTTATTCCCTAAGATTTCGATTTTCCGGATTAATCCCATACTGTAGATGTCGTAAGGGCATTGAGGTGCCTGAATGGTCTCTAGTTCAGCGATAATTTCTTCTGGTATTGTCATTAATATCCCCTATATTCCTTTTTTCAAAAAAACCCTAAAAATATCTTTGAGTGTTCAAATTTTTCGCAAGTGTCCCTCACTTTTTTATAGTTTATATACCACTATTATGTTATCATAAAAATGCTACCAAAAAAATAGGAATTTCTCTCATGAACAACGACGTTTCATGTCCAAATAATGTTTTAAGTCCTTTTTTTGCGTTTCATACGCCAAATAAGCAAACGTTTCATGCGGCACTACCCATTGCAGTTCGCTATGTTCACTGCTCTTTTGAAGGTGTGTTTTTTCCTTTAAACGGACAGCAAAACAAATTACAATGGTATCTTGCCCATTTCGATTCATGTAATACGTAAAATAAGGCATAATGATTTCATAATCCGAACTATCTAAATTTAGTTCTTCTTTTAGTTCTCTTTTTAATGCGTCATAAGGGCTTTCACCTGGCTCCAGTCGACCCGCGGGAAATTCCCATATATTGGGCGCAAAATCTCGATTCTGTGCTCTTCGTGCAATCAATATTTTTCCTTCATACTCAATAATGCTGGAAACAGCAACACTAAAAGTACCTGGCATATTCAAAGCATCTCCGGCATCGATAAAACTTGTACTAAGACACCAATTAAAGTTTTCTGAATTTTAGCCATGTTAAGTGCAAACAATCTGTTGTTTTGGGAAAACACGACGAAATATCCATCTAATTCATTTTTTTCCACTTTTTCAATCTCAGCTTCTGATAAAAGGTTCCGTAAAAGTGACTCATTGAGTTCGAGTTGCCTAATCTCTTTTTTCATTGGTTGTACGCGACGTTGATATAGCAAATCATTTTTTAATACAGAAAAACCGATTGCTATGTCAATAGGTCCTTTGTGTTCGTTAACATCGAGAATTTTGGTTATTAACTCAGAGGTAGACGGTTTTTTCGTCACACTTTCAGTTAAAAGACTATCTTCAGCTTCATAACTTGGAGATTGGGCTTCATCCACAATTTCTGTGGATTCGAGATCGAATATCTCTTCTTCGGTGATAGGTGTTTGTGAAGTTTCACTTTCTTCGGCTGCTATGCCGCTTTCTTGTTCGGGAGGTGGTATAATAAACAATGCCTTCACTTGTTCTACAATAGTTGGGTGGTTAAAATATTTTAGATGTTGAATGGCAATGGGACTTCCATGAGATGTAAAGAGTCGTCTGGTCTTAATTAGGCTAAATTCGTTTTTTCGTGTTTGAATTAAAAATTCGCCCGGTTTAAGCGTGGGAAGGTTCTTTAAATGTTCTCGTTCTAAGAAATCAGCAATTTTTTTCAAATCTTGTTGTACAATTAAGCGTCCATATCCACGGTTGTTGCATTGTCCAAAAACTTCATAATCAACGGAGCTAGGGCTCTGTGTTGCAATTACACCAATCACTTTGTATTTTCTTGCTTGTGTGAAAAATTTTTTGAGAATTTCCTTTGAAGGCGGCATTTTAGTTCCGGAAGGAATAAAATCTCTTACTTCATCAATATAAAAAAGAAAACGGCCTTCTCCCTTTTGAAGCATATACGACATCAAAATCAATGTCAAATTCGCCAAAAAAATTTGTTTTGTTTTGATATCTGGTAAGACGTTCAGATAAAAGATATTTAGCGGAATTTTCCCATTAATAGGTGAAAGCAATTTTTCGGGATTAAAGGGAACACCGCCAACTAATAATGACGAATCAGGTCCTTGTAGCACAATTTGAAGAATTTCAGCGATGTTGTTAACTTTTTTATACAGAGTTTCGGAAAGATCAGCACTATAATCCCATTCTTGGAGAAATGTGATCAAATCAGATAGATTACGTAACTTCACAGAATTAGTAAAGGCAGCTTGTAGTGCTTTATACAAAATAAAACGATAATTGGGTCGATTAGCGCCTCTTAAATATTCTTTGGGGAAAAAGGAAAGGATGGTGTCGGCAATGCCGCCTAAAATCAGATTGACGTCTTCACGTGTGCTGGTTTCTATGTCATCTGCATTAGGAAAAAAAGCTAACGGATTTAATGAGACTTTTAAGGCGTGTTCACTTCCCGGTGTAAAAATGATTGGCATAACTTTTTCGAAATATTCAAAACTGGAATCTTGTAATTCAATTGGAAGTTTTTTTGGCTCTTCGGGAAGAGCTAAACGAACCACATCACCTTGCGGATCAATAGCAATTACGGGGATATTCTTTCTAATGGCTTCTTCGACCAATATCTTACATAGCACAGTTTTGCCGCTTCCGGAGGAACCAAGCACCGCAAAATGTGTATAAAGATCTTCTATACTAATGTAAAACGGGTTTTTTGCGTCATCTGAATCTAAGATAGTTCCAAGCCAGAAAGATTCCGAAGTATTTGACACCATGGGCACCACATTACCAAAGTTTTAAAATATCGGGTTAAATGATCTTTAAAATATTTTTTGCAAATGTACGAACGTGAGCATCAGCATCATGACGTGCAACACGCATTAAAAGTGATTTTACACGTGGTGAATCGGTCATTCTTGTAGCTAAAAGCTCCAAAATTTTTTCACGAACTAGCGGCGATTTCTCTGATGCCAGCGTAATAGCAAAAAGATTTAAGATTCTTGGATCTTCATAACGACTAATAATGGCATCTAGTTCCGCTGAAAACGACTCTGCATCTTCAGGTGCAATTTTTTTACTGGCATATCTACGCCAGTCCTCCCATGCACGCGGATCCCAAAAATTCATCAATTCAATTGCAGCTTGAATGCGATTTTCTTCATGTGGATCATTGAGAAGACTTTTCTTTAAGGCCTCAAAAGCTTGTTTATTGGGTGCTAAAGAGCCCAAATACTTTATTGCCGCACGGCGAACTTCATTGTCTTTCTCAAGCTTCAACGCTTGTAATACGTCGTTAATGGCCTCTTTATATTTTAAATTTGCTAACGACCATAATGCAAATTCACGTACTTTTGGATCATCGTGAAAAAGAAAATCTTTAATTATATCGCCGCTTTTATAATCTTGTAGCTCTCCTAACCCCCATAATGCCTTTATAATAAGGTTTGGATCAGATTCAGTCTTTAAAACCATAAATAATAAGGGAACCAAGCCTTTGTTGTGAAAACGAACCAAAATTTCAATCAGTTGCCCCTTTAATGAGGGATTGGTTTCTGAAAGCAATGCCTGAACCAAATCATCATATAATTGGCGATCAGCCAGTAATCGCAACACATTGATTGCATTCTTGCGTTCTTCTTCGTTTGGAGAGGTTAATTGATTAAGCAATTCTGCTCGATTCCTATAAATTACCATAAAAGACCCTCTAAATCTTACGTTAAATTTTTTATAATAATGGCATATCTTCGCCGAGTTCCTGCCTTTATTATACCTATTACTCTTTCAACGGGCACGTTCTTTTCAGTGACATATTGCAAGAAATCCTCAACCCATTCTTTCTTTGGTAACATGGTTGCAAAGGCATGAAATTGTAAACTCTCTAAAAGCTCATTATACAGCATCTTTAAAAAACTTGTCGGAGAGGGGCCACTTACTAATTCAACGTGGCTCCCCAAAAATCCACGCTTTTTTTCAAGATAATGCGTGTCTTTCGATGTATAATATGGTGGATTTGTTATTACTATATCAAACTGATTACGACCCAAATATAATCCTTTTATTAATTTCCCGGAACTATTAATGATTTTTATTTGATTTTGTAACGCGTTTGCTTGGATGTTTTTCTGTAACCATTGCAATGAAATAGGATCTGTTTCAGTGGCGGAAACAGAGCAACCATATTTTTTTGCACAGATTAAACTAATTATACCCGATGCTCCAGCGCCAATTTCCAATACTGTTTTTGTTTGTGCAACATTATTGAAAACAAATTCCAAAAAGGTTTTTCTTACGCAAATAGTCGGGATTAATCGTCCCGGTGGAATGTCAAACGTGAGACCAAAAAGCATTTTGGCAAGAATTTGGTTGTAAGCTTTTAAAGCAAGTGGATTACCTAAATCAATTTGCGGTTTCGACTGATCCCTAATTAGAAAATTTTTAAGTCTTTTATCAAATTTAAGAGCATCACGAATTGTTAAACAGCTTTTAGTCGCATCATAATAT
>WAPZ01000532.1 GCA_015520535.1 Candidatus Heimdallarchaeota archaeon | reverse complement strand
TGAGAGGCAATCGAAAATACTATTACATTTATCCAGAATATCTTGACAAAAACCTCACTAGAAAAGAAGGACGACGAGTACCACAGGACATCGCAGTCCTCAACCCCGCCCCACTAGAAATAAAACTGGCGGCAAAAAAATTAAATTTATCCATCAAGGCAATAAAGGACGGCGCTTACCCGCGACAATGGTGGAACCGGCGAGGTATTTTTCTTATCGAAAAAAAATATCCAAAATTGGAAACGCTAAAAAAACTGGCTACCACAATCACCCACGTTATCCGCCCCGAAATTGAAAGAAAACGGAAAGAACTCATAGAAAAAAAGAAAAAGGAACAAGAACTACTAGAAAAGAAAAAACGACAAGAACGCTTGAAAAAAATTATAAAAAGTTCTACCGCAAAAAAACATACAAAAATCAAAAGGCGTAAAACGTAAAAATGCTAACGCCATGAATTGAGAATAAAATGACGAAAAATCAAACATTTAGAGATAGCTGGTATTATAAGGCAAAAAGAGAAGGCGTTAAAAGTCGTGCCTACTATAAGTTACAACAGATTGATCAAAAATTTAAATTATTCAAGCCACATCAAATTGTCGTCGACCTTTGTGGGGCACCTGGTGGATTCAGCGAATATATCAGTCACGCTCTCAAAGAAACGGGAATTATACTCCTTGTAGATCAAAAAAAAGTCACATTGAACACAAAAAACATTATTACAATCACTGCTGACATCACTTCCCCTACCACCCTTGAACAAATTATAACACACATAAAAAAATTTAAAGGAAGTAGTACCTTAAAAAAGAAGACTGTAGACGTTGTTGTATCAGATTGTTCGCCAAAACTCACGGGAAATCGCGACAAAGATTACTTTGAACAAATCTGGCTGGCAAAACACGCACTTTCTTTAGCTACAAAACTCCATGCACACACATTTGTCAGTAAAATCTTCCAATGTAAGGAAGCTGAAGGCTTCATTAAGTTATGTAAACAAGTATATCATTATGTCAAAACCTTCAAACCCCAGTCATCACGGGCAAAAAGTCCGGAAATGTATCTAATATGTAAATCCCTTAAAATACCAATCAAACCAATAGAAGTCGATGAAGAAGAATAAAAAATGGCGGAAGGTGATTTATCATGGCAAAACTAATCAGATCTCCTATTACTGTCATTTTAGGGCACGTAGATAGTGGAAAAACCAGCTTATTGGACAAAGTACGCGGCACAGCAGTTCAAGCAAGAGAAGCTGGAGGTATTACACAAACAATTGGAGCTACTCTTTTCCCCCGAAAAACCATCTTTGCTCTTGCGGGAAAGCTACTCCCGGAAGACGCGAAAAAAAAGATTAAAATCCCCGGTATTTTAATTATTGATACTCCCGGCCATGCTGCCTTTTCCAACCTTCGTGTTCGTGGATCGTCCATCGCAAATTTTGCCATTTTAGTGATTGATGTTCGTAGAGGTATTCAACCACAAACAGTAGAAAGCATTCGCATCCTCAAACAACGTAAGGTACCCTTTTTCGTGGCACTCAACAAAATTGATCGTCTTCCGGGTTGGAAACCACAATACGGAAAATCATTCACCGAAAGTTTTCAAAAACAATCAGAAACTGCAAAAAATGCACTACAAGAAAAAATTTATGAGCTGATGGGAGGGTTGGCAAAATTCGGTTTTGATTGTGACCGTTTTGACAAAATCAAAGACTATCGTAAAAAAGTTGCCATTATTCCAACCTCTGCCCTTACTGGAGAAGGCATTCCAGAAATGTTTCTTGTCCTCATGGGTATCGCCCAACAATACCTTCAGGACCGTTTGGAACTACACCCAGATGCACCAGCAAAAGGGACGGTCCTTGAAGTAAAAAAAGAGCAAGGAATGGGCACGACCTTAGACGTCATTATTTATGATGGTATCATAAGAAAGGGTGATAAATTTATTACTGCGGGCATTAACGGCCCCATTATTTCCAATATAAAAAATGTTCTTCTTCCAAAACCGCTCGACGAAATTCGTGATCCACGGAATCGATTTGATGCGGTAGATCACGTAGTTGCTGCTGCAGGTGTCAAAATTGTGGGAAATAATCTTGACGACGCACTCGCCGGAGCACCGTTCTATGTAATTCCACAAAATGATGAAGCCATGGCGCAACAACTATATGAAGAGGTTGAAAAGGAAATTAAAAAGATTCTCATTGAGACTGATCAGGCTGGTATTATCGTTAAAGCTGATTCACTTGGAACATTGGAAGCACTGACTAAATTCTTGCGTGAAAACCAAATTCCAATTGCTAAAGCCAGAATCGGTGATATCAGTAAACGGGACATTCTTGACGCCTCGATCAACAAAGAACACGACGAAAAATTCGGCGCAATCCTCGCTTTTCGCGTCAAAACGCTTCCAGAGGCGGCAGACCTTGCACACAAATACAAAATAGTCATTTTCACGAAAGACATTATTTATGAACTTCTTGAAGAATATGAAGCCTTTGTCACTAAACTTGAACAACAGCAAGCAGATGAAGAATTCCTCAAATTAGTGCGACCTGCAAAAATTAAAATGCTACCCTACATTTTCCGTGTAAGTAACCCCGCGATCGTGGGCATTGAAGTTGTTGCGGGAACACTTAAACCAAGAGTCAATCTTATTAACGAAAATAACCAAAGAATAGGCCATGTTCTACAAATTCAGCATCAAGGAGAGAACATCCAAGAAGCCAGAGTTGGAATGCAAGTGGCAATTTCCGTCAAAGGTGCTGTAGCCGGTCGAAAACTAAAAGAAGATCACATATATTACGTTGACGTTCCCGAATCACATGCGCGAAAATATTTGGAAGAATTCCAAGATAAACTGTCCCCCACCGAACTTGAAGCACTAAACGAGTTAATTGACATAAAACGAAAATTAGAAAAAAAATTTTGGGCGCTTTAGCAATTCCTCAATCACATCCATGAAAACAAGCAAAGAGCGCTCAGTTTTTTTTGAATAATATTTTTGAAAAAGATTTTTCAAAGTCATTATTAGAGATAAAGATAGATAGACCATCAATCCATAATGATTAATAAAACTAAAATAATTGAAAGGTAGGTTTGACAGATGCCACAACGAGAATCTATAAAATTCAAATTAACCTTGGCAGATCCAGAAACTGGAAAAACGTACAGTAAAATGGTCGAACGACATGAAGAAGTCCAATATCTCCTTGGCAAAAAAATCGGCGATATCATCGACGGCACGCCACTCGGATTTGAGGGATATAAATTAAAAATCACTGGCGGATCAGATATTTGGGGCTTTCCAATGCATCCAAGTATCAATTCTGACGCAAAAATTAAAATCTTATCCAAAGAAGGCATTGGATTTCGCCTCCGCCGAAAGAAAACAAAAAAACGAAAAGTTTTCCGAGACGGAAAAATTATCGAACAAAAACGCACAATCGTCATTAAACGCCCCGGCATGAGAAAACGAAAAACTGTCCGTGGAAACACAATTGGCGAATTCACATATCAAGTTAATATCGCCATCAAAGAAAAAGGCCAAAAATCTATCGAAGAATGCCTTGCAACAGCTGAATCTGCCGCGTAACAGAAAATACCAGATAAAATCTCATTACTTCACTTTTTCTTTTCAGCCTCTCACAAGCGTTCTCCTTAATTATTGAGATCTTCCAATAAATTACAGAACCAGCAATCGTTATACCTCGCCAACCGCCACACACAGATACTTTATAAAAAAAATAAAAACATCATGTAATTAAAGCCCTTCTATCTTTTCCTCTTTCGAAAGATTCTCTAGACAAAAACGAAAAAAATGAGGTGTCTAAATTGAGCAAAAAAAGACAACCAAGACAAGCAGTCGTAAATATAGGTACTATTGGGCACGTCGATCATGGTAAAAGCACTCTAGTAGCAGCATACTCAGGAACATTTCCAGATACTCACAGTGAAGAAATTCGAAGAGGAATCAGCATCCGACTCGGTTATGCTTCCGTGGAATTCCGCGCTTGCCCGAAATGTCCTGACCCAGAAAAATACACCACAGAACCTAAATGCCCCCATTGTGGGACAAAAACAGAATTACTCCGAAGAGTAGCCTTTGTTGATGCTCCAGGGCATGAAGTATTAATGGCCACCATGTTGTCGGGATCAAGCATCATGGACGGCGCAGTTTTAGTAGTAGCAGCCAATGAACAAGTTCCAATGCCACAAACAAGGGAACATCTCGCTGCAATGGAAATTCTAGGCTTAACCAAAAAAGGTCACATTGTCATTGCACAAAATAAAATCGAACTAGTAGACAAAGAAAAAGCGATTGAAAACTATCACCAAATTAAAGCCTTTTTGAAAGAAAGAAATTATCCCGATTTTCCAATAATCCCAATTTCAGCAATCCATAAGGTTAACTTAGACATATTAATCAAATACATCGAAGAATATATTCCCACGCCGGAGCGTGATCCGACTCTACCGGCATTGATGTATATAGCGCGCTCTTTTAACATTAACAAGCCGGGAATTCCACCAGAAGATTTACGTGGCGGTGTAATTGGCGGTAGTCTTCTCCAAGGAACAATTGAGGTGGGGCAAGAAATAGAAATTCGTCCGGGAATAATATTAAGTCCTAAAGAAGTCCAGCCATTGCGAACAAAAATAGTGAGTATTCAAACCGGTTTTGCTGAAGTCAAAAAAGCGCAACCTGGTGGTCTCCTTGGGGTTGGGACATTGTTAGATCCATCAATAACAAAGAGTGACCAATTAGTTGGTCATGTAGCCGGTGAAGTAGGTAAATTACCACCCGTATGGTCAAGTATTGTGATTGAGGTTCATCTCCTGGAGCGTGCTGTAGGTGTCAGTGATGAGCAATTGAGCAAAATAGAAGAAATTAGTTCCCGCGAGATGTTGATGCTAAATATTGGAACCATGAAAACGGTTGGAGTAGTACGTGGAAAAAAGAGCGCAAATGAGGTCATTGTCGATTTAAGAATCCCAGTTTGTGCCGAAGAAGGTATGCGAATCGCCATTTCTCGGCAAATTGCACATCGTTGGCGACTTATTGGCTGGGGTTTAATCAAAAGCGGTGGAACAAAATTATTGGATTGAAATTTGATGGCCAAATTTGAATTGTCGCCCACAAACAATGTTTTTTTTCCCTCTTTTAGTCACTTTAAAGGAAAAACACTGGACGAATCCTCTTTTTTTGCATCAACGGCTTCTTATATAATTTTAGACACTAACATTCTTTTATATTGGGCACAAAAACCCTTTAATTTACAAAATGAAGTTCAAAAACTTATTTCTAGAAAGGTTATCTTCTTAATTTTGCCGGAAGTTTTTTATGAATTGAAAAAACTCTATCAACGACAGCCAAAGTTACGTAGAGCAATAAAATTAATACTGAGCATAATTTCTGATCAAAATTCAAATTTTTTCCTTTTAAAAAAGTCGTTGACACAAGGGAGGACAACGGATGAGGCAATTCTTTCTTTTGCCCATAAGTATCATTGTATTGTTGCCACATCGGACAAAACGCTAAAACAACAACTCATTCGTCAAGGAATTACAATCATATATCTCCGTGAACAAAAAAGAATCGACGGTATTGGGCTCGATTTGTTGAGATAAAATGAGTCGAAAAACCCGTATGCTTGTTCTAAATCTACTCTTTCTATTATTGATTGGTTATTCCTTCGTCTACAAAACGATTGAAGTGCCACAACCCGCTAATAATTATGATGACAATTTTTTTCATAGCAATTACCCATGGAATCTCAATATGCTCAATATCCCACAAGCATGGAATCTAACTACTGGTAAAAAAGATGTCGTGGTAGCAGTTATCGACAGCGGTATTGACATGTCTCATCCACACCTAAAAGGAAAAATTTGGAATAATACAGATGAAATACCAAACAATAATAAAGATGACGACCAAAACGGCTATATAGACGATATTCACGGCTGGGATTTTCGTGATGATGATAATGATCCCTCACCGGGCCATTGGCACGGTACATTTGTAAGCTCTATCATCGCTGGTCAATCTAAGGGTAATGTAGTCATTGGAGTGGCACCAAACATCTCTATCATGAATATTCGATTTTTGGATGATAAAAACGCCTTTTACAATAATGATTGGGAAAATTTTGAACGTGCATTGCTTTATGCTTTTGAAAATGGAGCTGACATCATAAATCTATCAATTTTTTCGTTTGTAAAGCCACCTTCCTCCTTTTATGATGTAATTAAAAAAATTGTAGCACACAATGTTATAATTGTTGGTATTACGGGAAATTTGAAAAAAAATGAAGTCACATATCCAGCTAAATATCCAGAAGTCATTGCAGTGACCTCGATAAACGCAAAAAAAGAGCATTCCATCTTTGCCAATTCCGGACCAGAAACTGAATTTTCAGCGCCCGGCGAAAATATTACAGGTAGTGTTCTTACATCACCATACTACAAGAATGAAAGTGGCACCTCGTTTGCAGCTCCACATATTACTGGAATAATCGCACTAATGCTCTCGATTTACCCCAATTTAACAGTTAACGACATACGAAGCATCCTTATTGCAGCAAGTAGTGACTTAGGTGAACCCGGTAAAGATCCGATTTTCGGCTATGGAGTGGTTGATGCATATAAAGCACTTAGTTTAACGGAACAACTAAAGCAAGAAAGGGCACAATCTAATGTAACGTCAAATAATGATTTTTTTAATGCCGTAGTCTTCATTGGGGCGGCAACCATTGTTTTTGGCTCAATCTTCGCTTACTGGTATACCAAACGCTTTCATTTCTTTAATAAACGCGATAACAAGTGATTCATCCCAGATACCAATAAATTTGACGCCTTTTGGTGTAAGTTGAAGTGGAAAACGATTTTGAACTTTCTCAATAAATGATCTCAGAATATGTGGGTTTTCAATTGACAATAACCAAGCAAAGGACTCATAATCGATTATTGGATATCTTTTGATCAATAAAAGGAAATTGTTTATAACTTCCGCATTTTCAGTTGACTGGACACTTGTAGGTAATTCAGCATGTCTTTTTTGGGGAGATACGGCCTTTTTTATTGCTTCTTGCTGTGTTTCTTCGGCAACCTTCGACGAAGAACTGGTATCATGAGTAAACTCCACAGTAGTATCATTTTCCATTGCCAATTCATCCTCTAAGATTTCTAACACCGTCTTTAGGTTCGTTTTGTCGTCATCAGTGATTGCAGAGGTTTTTTCGCGAAAAACCGCCTTTTCCATGTTTCGATCAATCTTAATTTTTTTAGGAAAAAGAGGAACTTTTGGTGGTGCCACCTTCTTGAGAGACTTTTTTGCTTGAGCAATTTCATTTTCCAGCTCTTGAGTGTTACTGGGTTGTTGCGTTTTTTTAATCTTAGGAATCGGTTTGAGATCTTTTATCGTTTTTAGAGGTGCAGATTTAAATATATTGGGTTTTTTAGGTGGTGATACTGGTGTTTTTTTTAAGTTTTGTTGTACTTTTTTTAATTCCCCATCTAACGCGTTTTTTTTGGCAGGTCGTGCCACTTTTTCTTGTGGTGGAAGACGCGATTTTTTCTCTTGGTGGACGGACTTCTGCGAAGTAGGACTATATTTTGTTATTTTGACGCCTTTGTTACTGATTATTGTTGTTGGATTTGGTGGTTTTGTCTTTTGATTGATAATTTTCGGCGGAGGTGGAACATGAACCGTCTTTTCGCTCTTAAACACGTGAGAGGGGCGTTTTCTTTTCTTTTTTGCTTGTTGGGGAGGAGACGTTGTCGTCGATGTCTCACCCGACCTTACTTGTCTTGTTAAAAGCAACGACAATTTTTTAGAGAAACTATCGCTTATTTGTAACCGATTTTTTGATTCTTCTGTAACTAAAGATTTATTTCCTTTAGATTCGGCATTATCTGTTGTCACAACGTTCACCATGCCCTCCTATGCTAAAATACCCCTTAACGTTTTTAAATATTGCTAAACGAACATAAAAAGTTGTAACATCTGTCTCTTATACAC
>WAPZ01000531.1 GCA_015520535.1 Candidatus Heimdallarchaeota archaeon | reverse complement strand
GTGCTAATGCCTCTTTTGAGGCGGGAAAGTGGCTTTTTGGATGTACATATGCCGCGTTTAAAAAACTGCCACTCGTCGCATTGATAATCAAAAGTTGGACTTTTTGGGTGTTACCGCCTATAAACAAATTCATTTTTAGTAAGCCGACTGGTGTTGCTCCCAAAATATCGTTGGAAAAATCTTTGGAAATGTTCTCTATTATTGAAATATTATAAATTCCGTATTTGAATCCAATTCTCATATCAGCGCCAACCGCATAATAAGCACTATGATAATCATTGAGCTGTAGTATTGGTTGAAAACTAAGAAAAAAGAAACTAATGGTTAATGTCAGCATAATAATTTGTGCTGTACGCACGGAAATGTGTTTATATGCTGCCAATTGCTTGAAAGAAAACGCGGCGATATTAGAAAACATTTTCCATGCAATAAATGCCAGCTTATCTAAAAGCAGATTGAAGAGTCTACTGACAAATAATATAAATCCTATTCCAAGGGCAAACGGAGAAGTAAGAATTATAATAGACAATAAGGGCGTAAAAGACTGTAAAAAATTTTGTAACGGGCTTGAACTTCGCAATGAAAAAAGAATGACGATGCCTAACGTGCCATAAAAGATAAGAAAAACATCCAAGAGTTTTTTTCTCCATATTGGAGGTGTATAAACGGGGATTTCTGTTTTAACTATCTTTGTTGATGTACTTCTAAGTAAATGCCCAATGTTTGTAAGAAACGAAAGCGTCACCCCAATTACAAACAAATTTAAGATAAAACTAGTATTTGGAAATATTATTTGTAGTGGTTTTCCTTCAAATCGCAAAAATCCATTAGTTCTTGCTGTAAAATAAAAAAGCGGTGTGCTAATAACTATGCCAATAATTAACGAAACTAGAGCTATTAAAAGAATTTCAGCAATTTGTACAAGTAACATTTGTGTCAGTGACGCACCACGAGTCTTTAATATGTTCATTTGACCTGTTCTTATGCGTTTTATTAAATTAAACGAATATTCAACTAAAAATAAGGACGACAAAAATAAGGGAAAACCTAAACTTCCTAACAACACCAAGCCAGACCACGAATATGAAGCCAACGTTCTTAATAATTCACTTTCTGCCGGAGCACTGATAATGTAGAAACTTACATCATCCTGATTACGCATGTTAAAGGATAACTGTATCTTATACCAGTCCATTTCATCTGCAATGACATTCATTGACCAATGTTTTAATTCTTCAATGTCCAAATGTAGCACAATGGTAATGATGTTGCTTAAATCAATTCTGTCATCATTACCATTCATTAGCGATTCGTTTAGTGTCCGCTCAAGATAATAGTGGAACAAGGTATTTCTAGATGAAGTCAGAAACGTAATCCCAACGTCAATCTCAATTCCCTTTTTCGAAAACCAGCGGTACATCTCTGAAGTATAAAACTCATTATATGAATTGAATGTAGCTACTAATGCACCCGTGATTATCACTTTTGTGGCAGGTAACTGTGCGGTGTTCCCTCCATTACCTACTGATCCAGACGTTTTGTTTATTTGTAGTGTGAGGGGATAATTATTACTCACAAAAATTTTGGAAAGGTTTTCATACTTCACATTACTGCGATTCACAACACGATCTTCGTTGTTCTTCAGATATATAAGTACAGCATAAAATTCAAGCGTCCCGGTATTGTTGTCTTCATTCAAGGGAATTCCGCCATATGTATGCTTAAAAAAACGAGTCGTCATCTGTTTCAAACTATTGTTCGCATCTTCGACCCCTAACATTCGCACATCAAACGTATCGTTCGACACTGGTACAAACATCGAATTATTGGTTAGCAGTTGAATGGTATTGCCATAATCTGTCAGTGATAAAGCATGGGTAATTGAAGTGGCAACAATTGGCAACTTACTTTGTTGTGTCACGGATTCAATCACGCTTTGTGGCTTATCTATAAGCATTAATTTTAAATTCTCACCTTTACTATATGTCTGTTTCGGAGTAACTGACATTACATACGTTATGTCTTCAAGATCCTTAGCGATATACCCATAGAGTTGTTGTTGGTAACTCGTCTGAAGTACTGAAACTTGAAAAAGCAATCCCAAAATGATGATTAATCCAATTGTTAATAACAATAAGCGTCGATATTGTTCACGTAGCCAGTAAAAAGCTAGTGCTATATCATTAACAAATGTCACAGTAGCCTATCACCACAACACCCTTTTTTTTAACTTTGTAACGTTTTAGTCCTTGTTTTACGAACATTTTTTTGATGGTTGTCTATCTCAGGCACACATTGAGAATAGTGGCTTTCCTATGTTCAATCTATTTTCTAATCCTAATATTGCCATTTCAGCCATTAAAATCATTCCTTTATTTTTTTCCCAATTTTTTTCGCGCTATTTTTTATTTTTCGTGATAATTTGCGGTTATATTTAATTGCGATAAATTGTTTTATCTAGTCAGTATATGATTGTGCTACGGCACTGCAAACGTCACACTGAAAAAATACTCTTTATATTTAAAGACGGAATACTCATGAAAGTCGTTAGTTAGAAGATTGAGGATGCAATTCATTTCTTCTTCTGTTATTTTCATGTTTATCTCGTTTTGTTCCGACGTTAGAAGTATGGTTACTGCCTCTTTTAATTTAGGACATTGATTTATCTCTTGATCTGTCAAGACAACATAACGGTTTTCTGTTATTATCGACGAGTTTGACTCTAAATCAAGTACGCTTATGCTCATATACACGGGTGGTGACTCGCTATCGATGTTATTTCCGCCAAAAAATAATAAATCAATACGAAAAAGAACGATAAACGAACCAACAGCAATAAACACTAAAATGAGAAATGCAATTATGACAACACGTTTTATGTTGTTAGTGTTGCTCTCGTTCTCCATTTTTATGTTCTCCTGAAAGAAACTGATTGATACACGCAAATTTTAGTTATTTAAAACAAACTATATGTCTCTGGTACCACTTTACCTATCAAGATTTAAAAATTGTGTTAGTTACTTCTACTATTCATTTTACGTTCCATGTTTTACTGTGTTTAATCCGAGCAAGCCCTAAACACTTATTATCAACTAATTAATTAATCTGTCACTAATTTCAACACTTAGACAAATTATCAAAGCAATTAATTAAAGATAAAAATGACAAAAGAGAATGAAAATGGGCTACTCCATCAGTTTTTAGAATTTTGGAAAGGTCTATTCATAATAAGATTTTTATATAGCTGTGGTCAACGATACGTAAATCTATCCAAAAATTGGGGGAATGGTTTAATGAAAATTTTAGCGCTTTCAGATATCCATACTGATCTTGTAAGGGAGGAAGACAAAAACGATTTCTTTACTATGCTTACCACATTTTTAAATGCGATAGAAAATGTCAATCTTGTTATATGTGCTGGTGATATTTCTCCGGATCCGATGGAACTAACATCCACTTTGAAAACTATAGGAGAGGCAATATCCGCCGAATATTATCTCTTCGTTCCCGGAAATCATGATGTATGGGAGGTCCCAGAACCAAAAAATGAAATCAGCCGCTTTAAATATGAACAACAATTAAAAGACGTTGTTGAAACGACTAAATTTAGATATCTCCCTTTTAACCCCTTATGTATAAACGATAAAATCGGCGTGATAGGAAGTATTGGGTGGTACGACTATTCATTACGTAATCCCGAGTGGGACGAACATCTTTCTATTATAGATGTTTCATATAGTGATAAATGGTACGCCGGATTTGTTTGGAATGACGCACGCTATGCAAATTGGGGCATGAAAGACGAAGAAGTTGTGGACTATTTACTTAAACAACTTGAAATAGATTATAACAACATACAACATTGCCCTTATAAGATTGCAATTTTCCATCATATTCCATTTAAAGAGGGTGTAGAGAATAAACGTGTCATAAAATGGGATTATTTTAGTGCCTTTATGGGGTCTAAACGCTTCGGTGAACAATTGCTGCAATGGGGAGTTCAGTTGGTTATTCATGGCCATGCGCATCGCCCTCGTGAATACAAAGTCGAAGCAACCCATGTCTATTGTGCACCGATTGGATATTCCCAAGAATGGAAAACCGGACTAGAAAAAGAATTGGCAGCTAGAATAAAAATTATCACGTTCCCCTAAAAAAGCAAAACATTCATTAGTTGCACCATTTGGTTCACACACAAAAGTTTTGACATTTAAGAAGAATACACCCATAAAAAATTTTGAGAAAGTAAAGCCAGATTACAAGCAAAATAAACAGACAAATTCAGACATTAGAACGCAATGATTTATTTGATTTGATTTGCATTTAACAAGTCCATTGTTTCTCCTCCCATGGCCATGGCATAAATCCGCTTCTTAGTAAGATAGTTCACAATATCTTCCCCCATATAGAGGGAAGAGAAAATGGGGACAAGTTTTTTACCACGATATTCGGGAAAATACTCAAAAAATTCTCCTCGTTGAATAAAGTCCGCAAAGGCATCTATATATTGAACACGCGGTGTGGTCTTTGTCTCATTCAAAAGCACGGTGTTATTATCACATACTACAATTACATCAAATTCACGGCTCTTGCTTTTATCAACTGAATGCCGGCGTCTCACTCTGACAGCAAAAAATTCGATATCTGTGCAACCAAAGTACTGCTTGGCAATACGCGGAAGATTCGGAGCAACTATATCTTCTACCAATGTTCCCATTCGATTAACGACTTCTCCCCATTGTCGCCGCATATCGACCACGGTTTTACGTAATTCGGCAACAGTTCGTTGCATCTCCTCACGAAAACGGCGTGACTCCTCGCGATCCTTGCGCATCTCCTCACGCATCGCTTCGCGATCCTTGTACATCTCCTCACGAAAACGGCGTGACTCCTCACGATCCTTGCGCATCTCCTCACGAAAACGGCGTGACTCCTCACGATCCTTGCGCATCTCCTCTGTTAAGTGAGTTATGCTTTCAATGAGCTTAGCTACCACTTTTTCCAACGTTTCCACTCGCTCTTCTATCGTTGCCATTAACGAGCCCTCAGTTTTAAATTCGATGTCAACGTTTAAAAATGCTTGCCTTCTTCAATACTCCATACTTAAAATT
>WAPZ01000530.1 GCA_015520535.1 Candidatus Heimdallarchaeota archaeon | reverse complement strand
ATAATATAGACATAATTTTTCTTATTAAAATTTCAGTGAAGAAACGACCTATTAATCTCATTAATATGCTTAGTAAAAAGGCGTGTTTTACATTATTTTGATGTAAATTCACATATAAAAATGTATATAGTATCGCAACTATAATAAAAAAATTGGGAAGAACCGAACTAAACTACATGCATCTTCCCGTCAGTATACAATTAAAAGGTGCACAAAAATGGTAACAGCAAAAATGAGTAAAATTATACCAATTCTAGTGTTATTAGTTGTTGGATTTATGTTGTTCGCAACACAAGTACCGTTACCTTTGGCCATCACCATTGATGGCGGTGGCAGTGGTGGTAGTGGCGGTGGTGGCAGCGGCGGTGGCGGTTATTCACCAATATTAATAGCATCTGCCAGTGATACGCGTTACCTAAAAACTGATATTTCTGGTAATACAATAAACTACCGTGTTGATTCTAATTGGTATGTATATGACTATGATTATGATGGAAGCAGATATGACTACGTTAAAGCAGTATACACATTTTATAACGACGAAGATCAAAATATCGGGTTAACTTTTAGGGCTTGGGCTCCATTTAAAGTATTAAGTTGGGAGCCGGAACTTGAATATGATGACACAATTTTTGATTCCCACACGTATCATGTGGATAAAACTTTTACGTGCTCTAGTAACTCTGAGAGTCGTGATTACCATGGGCCAGATCTTTCCATATCTGATAGTTGTAAATTGCTTTTTGGTTTTGCTTTTGGTTATAGCGCTGTCGATAGAAGCATTGTCATAAGTTTCGTTCTATCTCCGGGAGAAAGCTTCCAAATAACAATAAAATGGAAATCAGACGGTGATGTAAATTACATAAACACACTAGGAATTGAGCAGGTTGGGTATACCGTTGATGATCTCGTAGGTTCAGACAGTCGTTCAGCGACTACTCAACACTACTATCAATGGTTTGATGATATAAATCCATAATGCTACCAGCCAATTAAGTTACAATAGCTGAACACTTCCTTCCTTTAATTTTTTTGTCAAAAACTGATTAAAACAGCATCGAATTATTCGTTTTGCATAAACTTTTGGAGTTTTTTACTTGAAAAAATCCATAAACTGTTTCCATTAACTATTTTGAGAATCGTTTGAAAAAACAAAATTATTAGTTATTTGGTGCTAAAATTGGTCACGACGGTGTGGTATGTCGGGATTATAGGAAATTTGTTACTAAGTGTAATCTTTCTATCAAGTGCCTTAAGTATTGGAATCTTATATTATAAAAAGTCATATAAAGGTAATAAAAGTAAAAAGATATATTTTGTTCCGGCAATGCATCTATTAAGTTTTGCTCTCATGGTCTTTTCTGTTTTTTTGGTATATATTCAAGCATCATTGTTGAAAAGGGACATGACGAGGGAAGATACCTTTTTGCCGATGATAATGTGGAGTTTTAATTTACTTTTCATGCTTTTATTTTTTATTTCAGCCTATCTTAATTTAAAGAGAAGACACATTCTGTTGGAGTTCTTTGTTGGTGTGTTATTCGTAATTGGGGTGTATAATGGGATAACAGGAATGAATGAATATCTTGTACTGTGGAATGACGGCACGGTTATTGTCAAATATACGAATCCTAATGCTGAATTCATACATTCTGTAGTTCAGATTCTCCTCTTATTTCTTACTATTTATGTGCTGTATACTCGCATCTTAGCGGGAGATACCGATGCTACGAATAGAACGGACACGGATGCCGACATGGAAACTCATGTGCGATTGGTATGGCTATTAGTGAGTGGAATTATTTTGTTAGGAACCTATTTTTTGCCGCGGACCACCCCCGGCTCGATTACCGATCCCCTTAGTATCAAATTATTCGCGTACGCTTTTTTTTATTCGTTCTTAGGGGTTTACATAATAGCATGGATTGCTCCACAAAAAGGAGTTGAAGTAGTCTTGAGATTTCTTGAAAAAATATATACTAAGGAGCGACAACAGAATTTTTTACAGTTGTTACAGCATGCTCGTGCCGCGCACAATGGCCTCTTATTGCTAGCAGTTATCTCGGCAATTGGTCTTGTTTCGACAATTGTATGGGTTAAGGTGGGACGATCATTTGTGACCATCTATACAGAATCCTCGTTGGCAGTAAGAGATGGTGTTGCTGTGTATTTATTTACGTGGCGTGGCATTAGGTGGTATATTCATGTATATGGAGGTCTCATTCCCATTGTGGCATTGTTTGGGATTCTCATTTTTTTGGTGATGAGTACTACTAAAGATAATAATGCCAATCAGCGAATGTTTGGTTCACTGGGGATCGTAATTGTCGTTCAGGTTCTCTTGGCGTATGTGTTTAACAATGTGTTAAAGTGGGGCCGGTATTATAGTGAACATTACACGCCCTTTATATTAGCGTTTGTTCTACCCGCTATGTTTTATAGTCTGTGGGAGCTTTTTATGAATCCACATGGTCTTTTTCCGTTTAGTTCAAAAGAAAATGTGCTTAAATCAAGGTCATGGTATCGAATTGTCCCTTTAAACGTGCATGTGCTT
>WAPZ01000529.1 GCA_015520535.1 Candidatus Heimdallarchaeota archaeon | reverse complement strand
GTATTGTCATTATGGCTTGATTGTAGGTTAACTGTGGAAGTAAAATGAGAAATGCTAAGGTCGCAGCAAACGCAACTGGACCTTGCCCTACAAACCATATTAAAGCTAACGTTTTATTAGCTAACTCGTTTGGTCTTATTTTGTGGGAATATAGCCGTGAAATTATCCCAAAAGCAGTCGTAATTGCCATTATTATGGAAAGTAGGGAAAAAGATCCAATTAAGTGCTGATAGAGTGGTAGGATGATAAAATGTTCCCATACCACCGAAACAGTCGAAAACACGATAATCGCTGAAAAAAGGATTATTAGCGTCGTATTTTTGCCTAAAATGGAAAATACCTCATATAATTTCCTTATATAGGATTGTTTGGGGAGCTCTCCGTTAAAAGACCTTTGATTTTTTCTAACATCATTTTTAGATTTTTCTAAGCGTGCGATTACTATTGTTATGATGGTACAAAGACCAAAAATGCTTATACCTAGATAAAAAGGCCAATAAATCCATATAAAATCTGCAATCGTCCCACCTATCGCGATTGAAATCATATAGACCGTTAAAATCAGTGCACCGATTCGACCACGAATCCTCCGGTAAAGCGTAAAAGTCGGCATGACAGTTCTGTAATAATTGGTATACCATGCGATTAACGAGCCACTTTCTTGAGAGCGTCCCATACCAATTAAGGCCATTGAAAGAAGAAATGTTATAGGTGAGATTTTTACAATAAAAATGAAAAGAGCTAAACCATAAAATGCCATGGCTAAGGCGTAAGCTGTCAATTGATGACCAGAATCCGCCCAAATACTTGATGGAAAGTCTAATACTAGTACAATAAACATTTGTAGAGAAAACCCTAAAGCTACGTAATTTATCGAGAGCTGTTGCAGATAAAAAATGAAAATAAACCCGTCAACCATTCCCCATGCAAGAAAATTCAAACTACCTAACGTCAACAGAATATATGTTCGCCATATCAAGGCAGAATTTATGTTATCTTTACCAAAAATCCACAATCTAGCGTATCGTTCTGCTTCGTTAATCCATCTCAATGATGATCCCTCGACATTGTATATGGAATTCTGTTAAAATAGTCCCCAAGATTAACGTGTGGCACGACGCTGGAGCTATACGAATCACTAATTTAACTGGCGATTTTGGAGGAAAAAATGTAAATAAAAGAGAGGTAAAAGAAGAAATTCTTAATATTTCGTTTTTTAGGATTATTCTTCAAAAGAGTCGGGTGTCATTTTATTAAGCATGTCTTGGATTAATTTATATCGCTCTTCAAACTCTTCTGGCGTTCTGAATTTCATACGTGAAAGTTCTTCCACGATGGGATGTTCAGCCATCTTTGCTAAAGGTACACCATGGCTGTTGAGTTCGCGCATCTTATGATAAAATTGAAGTATAGCCTTCAACATTTTATATTGACGATCTAAGGGGCAGTAGGAATCAACCTCGCTAAAGGCATTTTGTTGCAGAAAATCTTCTCTGATTTTTCGCGTGGCTAAAAGAACAATTTTTTCTGACTCCGGAAGGGCGTCCGGCCCAACTAGTTGAACAATCTCTTGAAGTTCTTTTTCACGTTGCAACAGTGCCATAGCCTCTTCTCTAAGTTTTGGGAAGTCCTCAGCAACTTCTCTTTTGAACCAATCGTCTAGTGTAGTAGTATAGAGCGAGTATGATTCTAGCCATGATATTGCCGGAAAGTGCCGCTGACCGGCTAATTTTTTGTTGAGTGCCCAAAATACCCGTACTGTTCTGAGGGTATTTTGAGTTACCGGCTCTGAAAAATCGCCTCCTGGTGGAGATACCGCGCCAACTGCCGTGATACTAGCTATTTTTCCGCTTAAAGTTATAACTCGCCCGGCACGTTCATAAAACTCAGCAATTTTTGATGCCAAATATGCTGGATATCCTTCTTCTCCTGGCATTTCTTCTAATCGTCCAGAGATTTCACGTAAAGCTTCTGCCCAGCGAGACGTCGAGTCTGCCATCAATGCTACGTTATATCCT
This sequence comes from Candidatus Heimdallarchaeota archaeon, assembly GCA_015520535.1. GTDB lineage: Archaea > Asgardarchaeota > Heimdallarchaeia > Hodarchaeales > S146-22 > S146-22. The sequence goes on along the minus strand of WAPZ01000529.1, from coordinate 3,144 downwards.
TGGTCACGATAATACTCCGCAATTGTAATACCAGTGTAAATAGAGGCTTCACGTGCCGCTACTGGCATATTTGACGTGTTTGCAATCAGTACTGTTCGCTCCATTAATGATTTCCCACTTCTTGGATCTTTGAGATGCGGAAATTCTTCCAATACTTCTGTCATTTCGTTCCCGCGCTCACCACAGCCAACATACGTTACAATCTCGGCATCAGACCATTTAGCAAGTTGATGCTGGGAAACCGTCTTTCCTGTTCCGAAGCCCCCAGGAATAGCGGCTGTTCCTCCTTTCGCTATGGGAAAGAAGGTATCAAAGATTCGTTGTCCCGTTAGAAGTGGTATTTCAGTTGGGAGTTTTTGTTGAATTGGTCGTGGTTGACGGACGGGCCATGGATGATACATGAGTACGGTTTGTTCTCTTCCGCTGGAGTCTTTATATTTAAGTATCGGTTCTGTAATGGTATATTCATTGGGTTCAGCAACAAACGTTACCTTTCCGGGTAAAAGATTGGGTGGTAATAAAATGTGGTGCGTGATTAATTCTGTTTCCGGTGCACTTCCGATGATTTGGCCGGGGCTGACGGTATCACCAACTTTTACCATCGGGGTGAATTGATATTTCTTATTTCTGTCAAGTGGATGGACAGTGACACCACGACGAATGAAATCGCCAGTACTGTCTTTTACTAATGGTAACGGTCTTTGTATACCGTCAAAAATTTGTTTGAGAATGCCGGGACCACATTCTACGCTAAGTGGTAGTCCAGTTGCGATAGCAGATTCTCCCGGTTTAAGACCCGCGGTTTCTTCATAAACTTGGACGGTACTAATGTGTTTTCCACCTTTTTTCACGATCCTAATGATTTCACCGATGAGTCGTTCTTCACCTACTCGAACAATTTCATAAAGACTGGCTTTAGTGAGACCTTCGATGTCAACAACGGGGCCGGCAATTCGGACAATTTTTCCAGTTTGTTGTTCTTGAACAGTTTGTGCCATAATATAAATCACCTTAATGGATAATAATGACGGTTATTACTCTATGTACCCGCCCGAATTTTTCTTTTAATTTCTTTTCTCTTCGTGCGCATTTTTTTATTTTCTGCATTCAGAATACGCTCTTGAGGTGTTAAATGGAAAATTACTCCTATAGAGATAATATGAGTAATAATGTAGGATTATTATGTAATATTTAGCAGAAAAAAGGCATTTTTTTTGATATACGTTTTTTTAATAACCCAATGATTCTCAGTATGGAGGAGAGTTGCAAAAAGCGGCAGTAAACATTTTTAATGGTGGCGATTTCTAGGTAATATGGAGTGAAGCGTTGACAAGTCTGCTTAAGGGGATGTCTTTGGTAGAAATGAGTCTAAATGACCGTGAATTAGAACGATATTCTCGCCATTTTGTGCTGACTGATGTAGGAAAAGAGGGTCAGTTACGTTTAAAGCAAGGAAAGGTTGCGGTTGTCGGCGTCGGTGGATTAGGTAATTATAGTGCCCAGTTATTGGCGTTACTTGGTGTGGGTTATATACGGGTAATCGATAGAGATGTTGTTGAGGAGAATAATCTTCATCGAACTCCATTATTTGAGGAAAAAGACATTGATTTGCCCAAAGCTGAAGTGGCAGCGACTAAACTTCAAAAATTAAACCCATACATTAAAGTGGAAGCGTACACTACAGATATAGGCCTAGAAACAGTCGAAACCGCGCTAAGTGGTGTTGATTTAATTATTGATGGATTGGATAATTTTAAAGCACGAGCTGCACTCAATCGCTATTCTTTAAAATATAAGATTCCACTCATTTTTGGCGGAGCTTTAAGTTGGAGTGGTAACGTGAGTGTGTTTAACTATAAGAAAGAGGACCCTTGTTTAGAATGCCTTTATGGCGAAGTTGATGATTCACAACTTCCTACCTGTGAGACCATGGGCGTACATGCGTCGATTCTCTCCCAAGTAGCGAGTTTACAAGTAGCGGAGGCAACACGTATACTTTTGGGAAAGGAACCTTTATTACGTCAAAAATTACTCTTCATTGATCTTAGACGTATGACGTTTGATAAGATAACAGTTCTTAAAAATGAAAACTGTACTGTGTGTAATATAAGGGAGACACAAAAATCTCGCCTTCTACCCACTATAAGTCATAAAAAAGGCGCTTATTCAGATACGGAGCACATTTACGAGTTATGTGGGAGTCAAAGCTTTGCAGTCAGACAAAAGTTCCCCATTAACATAGACATTGAGAAAATTGGTGAACTTCTTACAACTAAGAATGATTACAAGTTTAAAAAATTAGGAAAAACCGCTGTGATGATATCGTTTCCAGAAAATGTCAAAGTCACTATATTTAGGAGTGGTAATATGTTAATTCGCGGTGTAAACACAAAAGACGACGTCCGACTTCTTTTAAACAAATTGTCGCCACTCATAGAAAAAACGATAAATTAAGTGAAATGCCATGCCAGTAGATGAAAAGCAAATTTATGCAGCAATAATGAAGTTAGAACGTGAACGAAAACTATTGAATGCATTAAATCTTTATTATCAGCGTAAAGATTTCCAATTTGAACAATTAGTCGAATTAAGTGGGTGGGAATTACGTGACATTCGCCGCTATCAAAGTGATTATGGGTTTCCACACCGGATTGGCGCCTCTTATTCTACCATCAAAGAAAAAATCGAACGACGACTGGAAGAAATCAGAAAAGAGATGGAAAATCTTAAAATAAAATTATTCGGCTCTTTAGATCAACTGATTATTATACCCTCATGGCGACAGTTATTAGGAAGCACCTTCAAAGGCTTTTATATCAATCAAATGGTTCAAGAAATCACCATGGATCCAGTTTTTTTCCTTACTGACGTTGCAATGACCTCATTCGAAGTCACCATCGGCGAACCTTTCATGTTAATTTTGGGTGCCGGCTTTTATTGGGTCAAATTTTCTGTCGGAATGTCAAGCTTAATCATCGATTCTCGCGAATTGAATGGTCTAATTTTACCATTAAACCTCTATGAAAAAGCTCTAGAAGATTCAGAGTCGCTATTATTGGCAACCAGCTCAAATACCGATGAAGATACAGCTACTAATCTAAGAATGACCGAAAATTTCATTTCCATTCCTTTTAGCATTATTTT
>WAPZ01000528.1 GCA_015520535.1 Candidatus Heimdallarchaeota archaeon | reverse complement strand
CGGCGCTCCTGTGGCGGAATTGGCAGACGCTGCAACTCTCTGGAAGTACCTGTCGTGCCGCAGAGACGGTATGCAGTACAGATGTTGGCGGTCATCCGAGGCTGTGTACCTACCAGCTCTGGACTGTGCGGGGGAACAGAGAGCCAAGATTATTAAAAATGTGGGAAGGGCAACTCCCGGTGACGTTGAATGATTAATTTAAAAAACCGCACCTCGTCACGAAAGCCTGGTTGCAGGTTCGAATCCTGCCAGGAGCGCCGATTGTTTATTAAATAGGTAAACGGAATGGAAGAGAAAAAATGGCGGAAAAGAACGACAAGTGTTATTTAGATAGCGATTATAAGCGATGTTGTTGTAATTGTGCATATCTGTTACCTGTCTATTTTCATTATAGCATGACAGAAGATGTTTTTTTGCCTGTACGAGAGATTGAAGTTTTATTTATAGGTGCTATTCAGAAGGGGTGGGCTTGCGTTAACCCTGATACCGGTGTTGTTTATGATGGTTGGCCGTTTCATTTTCCTGGATGTGATTTTTATGCGCCGGAATTTAGGGAAGATAGTTAGGTTTTGAAGGTGAGAGGTTGAATATGGAAAAGTTCTTGTTCTCTATTAAAGAAGTTTGGATTCCATCTTTATTTTTTGGGGTGGTATTTTTGTATGTTGCTATATTTGCTGGTGGGTATGGTTTTGGTTTAATTGAGTTAAGTCCGAAGCAGTTTTATTATAGACAGTTCGCGCTCATTATTTTTGCGTTGGCTGCTATTATTGCGGTGGTTCTGTTGATCAATGCTTTCGAACCTGTCTTAGTCAAGTGGCGGTCAATGAGTCGTGAAGTGACGGTCTTGTTTAAATGTGCTGAATGTGGACATGAGGCAATTGATACGGTTAGGGCTCAATTCGACCTGACGAAGTATGGAGAATGGTCTGAAGCATTCTACTGCACTAATTGTAAATTGCAACATTATCTGAAATTTTATGTTGATAAGAGGAGATAATTTCGATTGAGACGTTTTTTGAACGTGTTTTTATTTAGTGTTTTGGGAAAATTGATAAATAACAGGTAAACGGAATGGAAGAAAAAAAATATCCTATTTACGTATTCGAAATTTATTGGATTCAAGACGGTAAAAAGTGGAGAGAGTGTGACAATATGTTACCAGAAGACCGAACTTGGAATTCCACAAGTTTTGAGAGAATGTTTAGAGAATGTTTAGAGAAGAAAAAAGCGTTTACGAAATTAATCTGATGTTGATTGAATGGTGGGATAAGTTCATAAAAAGGAAAGGAGACAAGATAAAGAATCCGAGTACACCGGTCATGCGGTGGGGATTAAAAGAATATGAGACATGGTGTCTTGAATGGTTCAGCCACTTCACATTTGATGAGGGCCAGTCTGACGAAGAAGTGTTAGAAAGTTTTCAGCGATATGTGGACAGAAAGGTGATGCAAAATCTGAAAAAGGGGAAAGAGCCCGGCTCTGGTTTGATGGGAGCTGAAGAACGTTGGCGCTGGTGCGGTGCTGGGTCAGATGGGAAAGCTGATTCTAATGTACCACCGCCATGCCGTTGTAAGTTTTGCAAAGAACAAGGCGTTATACGAATTGCGCATTAAGCGTGGTCAAGATAACTCTGGTGGTGGCTATGTCAGTAAAGATTGTTACTTTCGTTGATAGTTTTAGACTTGAAAGAGGTCGGTATGTTACTTTGTGGGTTTATACAAAGGACGGATATGTTCAACTACAAATAGATTCGACTGATGAAGGTGTCGTCATTTATACAGATGATAGGAAAAAGATTATTGAAATCAATGAGTTCGATGACTAATTCATAGGAGAGAGTAGAAAATGAAAAACTTTGCACCTTGGTATATAATAGTATGGCGTCTGCTTTTTATTCCTGTATTTTATATCGGGTTCGTCATTGCTTTTGTCGGTTTGCTACTGACTTTTGGTGTGAGACAAGCAAAATATTTTTGGAGTGATAATTTTGTACGATTTTGGTAAGAAGGAGGTTTGTTATGTCT
>WAPZ01000527.1 GCA_015520535.1 Candidatus Heimdallarchaeota archaeon | reverse complement strand
TCAGATGTGTATAAGAGACAGATTTAAGACGTTGTGGCTTTATGTGATTTGACTTAACTATCGTTAACAAGACGAATTATGGGTTTTTGCTATGAAAAAATCGGATTTGCAACAAAATACAAAATATCTAGTGCTCATGTTTACAATTATAGGATTATCCTTTATTTCAAGTATCCTTACGGGAAGTTTCGATTTTAATATTTTTATAATAGCACTTTTTTTCCTTATGGGTCTTGCAGGAATTCTTTACATCAATTTTGCTGTATTTAGAATCATTGTGCTCTATCTTTTTAGAGCTGAGGAAAATAAAGAACCATTGAATACGGTGCGGACAGAAAGCTGTTGTGCACCGGTAGAAGTAAAAAAAGAAAATAGTGTGCAAGCAAAGCCATAAAAGCAAGTAGTTTACGAAATTTTAAATATTTTTGTCTTTTGTTTTTTCTCAGTTATAGCGGATTCTGAGCGGCTTGTTGGAACGCTTCCTTGGCATTCTTTGTGAATACTGCCCATATTAAAAGTGCGCTGATTATGGTGCCAACTGGAAAATTCAAGAGTCCTAACACCCATACTATGACGTGAAGGATTTTACCCCAATTGCGCAATTTCAATAGGCCATAACCCGCTAAAGTTGTGAGAATTCCGCCCACTAAAAACAAAATTGCAATAAAGATGAATAAACCGCTTAAAACTGCCATCACTTGTTGCTCACTATAACCGGATCCGAGATCACCGTTCATTTCAAATCCAGAACCTGTCATTCCGGACATAAAAAATGGTAATGTGAGTAACAACATTAAAAAGCCAAGTAACATTAGGCCACCGACTATGAAGTCAACAATAGCTGCAATAGTAACTTCAGTCGGTCGGACGGGAATACTCATCCCTGTCGTGCTTGGTCCTTGGATGTAGGGGGTTGGGGTAGCTGAAGGAGCGGTTGGGGTTGCACTTTGGAAATTAATTGTTTTAGCCGGCCCACCTTGAACTCTAGTGCCACAACTTGGACAAAAGACACTATCATCGGGAATCTTTGTCCCACAATTTGAACAATACATTTTTTTTCACTTACAGTAAGTTCTTTACCATGTGTTCGGAATCCGTGGTAAGATAAAAATATTTTTATTTAAGAACTACAACCATCATCAACGACCTTTTTTTGACATAAAAGATTCAGTAAGAAAAGTAAATAATCAACACAAAAAAAGAAAAGCCACATGAAGATGCGTATAAATCCGTCTCTTGAATTTCATGCTTGTTTTTTTATCATCCCCAAAATTTCCAAGAAACAAATAATTGAAGAAAATAAAGGGAGAAAAGAAGATTCATAAAGCAAAAAACGACAAGAGTGTGCCATGAATTCATATTACGTCCGAAAATAATATAAGTTGGAAAAATAGTGGCACAATATCTGGCAATGGCATAACTTCCGATTCCAGTGGTAGAAAAATAAAGCAAAAAAAATGGGAGGGAAAAAAGTATCAATTCAATATCTTTTGACCACACGTCCCTATTCATAATCACTATTAGAAAAATAGTGCCAGCAAGAGCAAAACTAAGGATAAATACACTGTCAGCATAGAGAATACTAGGTAGACGCTCCAAAAAACCGCCAAAGAGAACAAACTGTTGTCCCCAAAACTTTTGTTGCACAGAAAATAGGTTGTTATTGATTGCTGTAGCAAAAAATATAAATGTGCCACCCCACGGTAGAAGAAACACGACTAAAGGGTGGAATAAGTTGAGTATCCGCTTAGCTAATATCAAAGATGTCGTTTTTTCGGTTAATATTTTAGCAGTATGTATTTTAACATGATTTTTTTCTGTAGTACGTGTATTTTTGTAAATATGGAGTGACCAGAGCATAGGATAGATTATAACTAACAAAATTCCCGGGTATCGAGTAAGAGCAGCATAGGCAGAGAACAATCCCCATAATAACGCATACAAATACAATTTTACTAAAGAATGCGTATGTTTTTCGAATTCTTTCTTTGTTTCTTGGTAAAAAATCCAACTCAATAACAATGCACATAAATAAATGGACTCAGAATAGGCAACGGCTGTATAAACGAAAATCTGCGGAAAAAAAGCATAGAAAGTAGTTGCTTTTAGTCGGTCAGTTTTACGGGGTAAATGATATTTACTGGCATACCACACCAAAAAAATACTCAAATATCCAAAAAACTGCGCAACTAAGACCGCGCTTACAGTTAACGGAACATTCAAAAACAGTGCAATCATTTTTATGAAAAAAGGATAGCCAGGTGGAAACGCCCACAAAATAGCTCTTGTATATCCCGATTGTGCGATCAAAATATAATAAAAAGAATCCCATCTCGTCCCAAATAAATCAAAAAAATCACTCCCCGTCATAACTTCTGCATTAATCTTACGATCAATTCCAATGCTGGCATTAAAACTGACTATCATTAATAATATCAGCGTTTTAAACACAATAAAGACTAATATAACCCAAAGAATAAGAGTCTCTTTAGGTGACTTCAGTTTTTCAGTTAAAAAGGTTTTATAAACTACCCATCTCATACGAGCTAACTGTAACAAAGAAGTACTGTAGTTCACGAACAATCACACACTCAGTTAATACCCAAATCGCACCCTTTTCCTAAAATACAAAAATATTTCGATAAGATACCAATTTTTCATTAGTTTTTTCTAAAAAATAAAAAATACGATTAAACCT
>WAPZ01000526.1 GCA_015520535.1 Candidatus Heimdallarchaeota archaeon | reverse complement strand
TCACTATGTCTTATGGATATATTCGCTAGTAAAACAATTTAATTTCCAAAATAAGACATAATAAATATCGTGTTCCTATATTAATGCCTTAAAAAACTAAACTATCTCTTTAACGAACCCACATCAAAAAAAACATAAAATAGGTGTTAAAATTGCTCCCAAGTGATCAATACGTTTATCTAATCGGAATTGCCATTATCGGTTTAATTACCCCACCACTAATCAAACTTCTTAACTGGCTCTTTTCCCCACCAATCGTCTCCCCACAAGCCTCTAAGACGACATATGAATGTGGTGAAAAACCCATCGGTCAAGCACAAGTCCGTTACAATTTTCAGTTCTTTACTTTCGCCATTGTCTTCGTAATATTTGACGTAGCTTCGGTGATACTATTGTCATTCGCCTTCATATTAAAAGACACATTAAAAAACGGCATCTCAGATGCATTTCTTTCGCTGTTCGGCGCAACATCACTGTTTGTCATCTTTATTACCATCGGACTTCTCTTTTGGCGCTACAAAAACGCTTTACTTTGGTCTTAATGTAAAAAATATTGTGATATTTTTTTAGCTACAGCTAAATTTATATTTGAAGAGAAACTTAATTCACTAATTGGGTGAATGCAAATAAGAGAACCAAGTATCAATCACAAACATAAAAGGTGAATAAAATATGTCTAATACTGAAACCAACACACCAAATTCTAATACAGGCATCCCTAATGTCTATCATTTTGAGGGGAGTTTTAAAGGAGTTATTAGAAAACTCATTCAAACTATAGCCAGCCCCTTCCTTTCATGGGGAAGAAGATGGTCAATTTACCCACTATTCCTCGGAATGAAATGCTGTGCAATCGAAATGGGTGCGGCAATGACCTCACGATACGATACCGAACGTCTCGGAATCATGCCCCGCGCCTCACCACGACACTGCGACCTCATCATTCTTAATGGCCCCGTTTCCGTTAAATTTGCCCCACGATTACGCGACCTTTATGACCAAATGCCCGCCCCCAAATTCGTCATCGCCATGGGCGAATGTGCTATCTCCGGCGGACCGTTCTGGCAAGCAGATTCTATCCTAGATGGTGCCGACGAAGTTATTCCAGTCGATGTATACATCCCCGGCTGCCCCCCACGCCCGGAAGCACTCTTACATGGCATTGCGGTCCTACAACAAAAAATAAAACGCGAACGTGGACAATGGCTTCCCGAAACTATGCGTGGCTATCCCGTGGAATTCTATCCACGTGACCCCCCAATCATCGATTTTCGCCTTAAAAAGACCAAAATCGTCAGTGAAGAAGAATATAAACAACTGGGCGGAAAAGCAAAAGCACAAACATAAAAAGCACAACATGTCAACAACACACTAGCAAAATTCAAATTTGAATATAAAATTTTTACGCAATATCGATACTTCACACATGTAAAATTCCGATTTGAAAGTCAAATCAAACCTAATCTAATAAATATATGTCCAGACAAAAAGAGAATGAAAAAAATTAAAGCCGTGATTAATCATGAGCGAAAAAAACAATACAAACAATAATAATGATGTCGACCTTACCTTTGAAAACCAACTTGCTGACAAAATTAAAAATAAATTCGGCGATGCCATTAAGGAAATTACAGTTCCTAAAAAAAACCGCATCCACATACTCGCCGAAACTTCCATCCAAAAAGACCTTCTCCGTTGGCTAAAAGAAGAAGAAAAATTCAACGCACTTTCCAGCCTCACTGCCGTCGATTGGCCACCTGATCACTTTGACGTCGTGTATCATCTCAATAACTGGGGCGATAACATCCCCACTGTCGTAGAAGTTATCTTTCAAATTCCACGTGACGATCCACACATTGAAACCGTCTTTGACTTATGGAAAAGTGCCGACTGGCATGAACGTGAAATTTATGATCTCTTCGGCATCCGAGTGGATGGGCATCCCAACCTCACACGCCTCCTTTTACCGGAAGAATGGGATCAATTACCACATAAAGACCCAAACGCCCTTTGGCCAATGCGTAAAGATTACAAACTACGGAAAAAACCCTTCAAAAGAATTCGCGAAGTAAGTTCTCCCGAAGACCCATGGGCAAAATATCTCAAAGGCGAAGCCATTACTGAAAAATAAAAACGTTTATTCTCCTCATCTGATACCCCAATATGTTTACTCTCCGACTTCCTACATTTTTCTTAGTGTGACGAGTTTTTTTCTCTTACTTTTTGCTCTAACGGAAAGACAGTGACGTTCCGCAACTCCGTTCAACAACTTTGATCTCTTCCGATAGTGTTCTATCATAAGGATATCAAAAATGTATGCCTTGACCGCCCTCCGTAGAACAACTAATTCGTTCATATTTGAAATTTCCGTATATCAGCGTTAATAGAATTTAAATGTTACATGAAAAAGCAAAAACAACATCATCCCAGTTTTTAACACATCCTCCTAAATTCCTAAAATAATCTGTTTAATAATAGAAAAAAGACTAGCAATCTGTCAAACTAACGATTTACATAAAATTTTTAAAAGTCTTCATATATACAATACTATGGAATACGTTATGAGTCATCCAAAGTTTAAATAAATGTAACTTTAATCTACTTCCTGAATAAGTTGTATGTATCCACTTTATTAACACAAACGTTAGAGGTCAAACTGTAGGTGAAAACATGTTTATAGAAATACTTAACCCTGATAGGTAGTAAATGAGGTGAATGAAAATGAATAATAAAGTGGAAG
>WAPZ01000525.1 GCA_015520535.1 Candidatus Heimdallarchaeota archaeon | reverse complement strand
GTACATCTTTAATGTCAAGTACTTTTTGCAGCCAAAATTTGGTGGAACTAGGCGAAGTGATTTCATCTAACGTCAGTACAGTTTTGTCTTCGAAGATGTCCTTCATGAGTTTTTGTGCAAAAAATATCTCTAAAAGTGCCAGTGTTCTTTTCAATGTGGAAAGCTTTTGAACTTTTTCTTTAAAAAAATGAAATATGTGTTTTTTTTGAGATTCGTCAGGGATAGCGATTGGTATCGTAAGTAAGTCCTTAATCCGTATTTGTGGGTGGCGGTAATTTCCATAAGTTCTGATAATGTTTTTTTCCTTTCCATATAATGTCATTAACTTGGAATTTAAAATTCCTAATATGTATTCTAAATTCCACCCTTGTTTGCGATATTTTTCTTTTAGATTAAGGACATGTGTGTTTCTAAGACTATAAAAAGGTCCATGTGGAGATGATAAGTCATCTATAATTCCAATAAATCTATTTGCCGTTTGTCGGAGAATGATTTTTGGATTCAAAAAGCGTTTTTCATTTCCCGATGCCAAGATAACTTTTTTTCCAGTTGCCGTTCTATCTTTTCCTTTTTCTCTAAGTTTTTGTTCAAAGGCTTTAGAGAAACGAACATAAGCATTAGCACCTTTATGGGGATACCAACAATTTAAATAAGGTTCAGGAATGTCTTCTGCACCATCTAAGGCAGGATGAAAGGTTTCATCCATTTTGGTGGCTGACAGAAAATATTTTTTTAATAAAGCGCCATATTCAAGACCACATGAGATGTTACATAATCCGTATTCCCCACCTAATGGAAGGAAAGGAGTTTCTTCAATTTTTTTAATTAACGGTGTGAATTTACTGTAGATAAAACTACTATTGATGTTTTGATAAAAAGCGTGCGGTTCGATTTCGATTGCTTTTTCTGGGCGCTCAATCTCTTCTAGCCATTTTATTTTATCTTTAGGTTTTGTGTTTTGAAGTATAAAAAGGCTGACATCAACTGCGGCATTAGGAAAGGCAATAGAGGGGACAATCATGTGGATTTGGTAATGAGAAAGTAAATATTTACGTTCAAAGGAATAAGAAGGAAGATCACGAAAAGCTTGATCTATAATAAATCCCAAATAACCCTTTTTTCGAAGTAATTTAGTTAACCAGAGTTCAATGAAGAAGAGATATACATTTGCTCGTTTTTTTCCGAATAATTGATATTTTTTACGGTAAAAAGAAAGAATTGCGGGAGAAATTGTTTTTTTATGTCGACCATGGAGTGGAAGAAAGGGTGGATTGGTTAAAATTATATCAAAGCCGGGATTTTTCCGTTTAAATACCGATGGAAATACTACCTCCCAAACAATCGCATTAACATTACGATTTTTGATTGATGTATTTTCTTCGTCCCATAGTAAACTATCAAAGCACTTTAGATTGGTGTCAAGATGTGGAAAAAGATTTTTATCATTAAAGGCATTTAGTGATGCATCTCTTTTTCCAAGTTTTAATAAAGATAAATGAAGTCTTAAACCGGTGATAAGAATTTGGAGTGGGTTTGAATCGACTCCGTATAGCGTGTTTTTTAAGATTGTTTGTCCAATAGTAATGTAATTTACATCGATAAGTGCACCTAATTTCTTTGATTTGATTTTATTCGGAGTGTTGATCAAATGCTGCTTGATTAAAGTTATTATTTTGATGTTGTATTCAAAGAGAGTATGAAAGGCATATTCAAGAAAAATGCCACTACCACAGGAGGGATCTATTATTTTGAGTTCGTTCATTTGGTGTACTATTTTTATGGCGTGTTCGACATTATTTTTTTGTAATGAGGTGTCAATCTGTCTAACCATAGGTTCACATACTAATTTCATGACCGACTCTGTTACAAAATTAGCAATTGGACTCGGTGTATTAAAAGCACCTATTTTCTTCCGTTTTTTAGCGTCCAGATTTAATCGTAGATAGACGTCTGAGTTCACATGATATAATGTAATTGAGTTCTCGGATATCATGGTAAATAAATTTCCTAACAGATCAAAAATGGTACTATCGAAGTTATATGCTAAAATTCCCGAATCTTCATTTGTACAACCAATTCCATTTCTGTAATACAATTTTTTATTCAATGGATGCGGTGTTTTTTTCTTTTTTATGAGATCTATTAACACATGTTGTGGCAATGTCCTAAACATTGATACTAGTTCTGCAACCTTAAGGCCATTCGTCTCAAAGAGTTCTATTACTAGTGTGTCTGAAAATACCGTCTTTAATGTATCAAAAACACCTAAACCTACGGTGTCGAAGGAAATTAATTCGTCTTGCTCCAAAAATCTTAAAATAATTAGTGATAAGAGCATAATTTTTGCCTTAAGGATAATGACACTCATTTCATCCTTTTTCTTACTTCTATAAACGCCATTAAGC
>WAPZ01000524.1 GCA_015520535.1 Candidatus Heimdallarchaeota archaeon | reverse complement strand
GTTCTATCCCATAAGTACCAGAATCGATTAAAAGGTCACATGGGTGTGAAATCATTTTAATTTGTGCAAATAATTCATTATCACTGTTTTTAGAATCATGAACGCGCGATAAACTCCGTTTTATAACATGAATTGAAAAATCTTCTTTTAGTTGTGTTTCCATACCATTAATATATTTAATGCAAGAGATGGCATAAAACTGGGGAAATTTTTTTCGAACTGCCAGAAGAACAGAGGCTAGATGTTTTGATGCTCCGAACATTGGTGCATTTGAAGCTTGTAATTTATTTTCTTTTACAAACAGCCGTCCGGGAAAAGCAGCTACATCTTCGATGTTTTTTGCGTTCGGAAGTGCTTCACATAAATTTGTTCGCACTTCAGGTACTAGATCTATAATGTTGGTATTCATCGACAAATTGTATAAAGCATTTGTAAGATGAAGGATGACTTTTGTCCGTTCATGTTTTTGTTCTGCCATTATTCGCCAGATTTCGCCACACACATTGCATTTTTCTAATTCTAATTCCGGAACTAATTTTTTATGCAGCTTACAGAGGTTTCCGCCCATCAATGAGGAATAAATTTTTTTGTTGAAATATAAAATAAAGTCCGCTCCAGATATGAGGTTTTGTGCGATAAGTTCAGTTATGTATGTGATTTCATCGTCTAAAAACTTTAGATAGGGGAGATATTCCCCATGTGAGGCTTTGATGGAGTTTCTTAGTAGTTTTGACACAGCAGCTTGACTGATCCACATCTTTCGTGCAACTTGTTGTTGCGTTAAATGGTACTCTTCGATTAACTGCTGGACTATTTTTTGTCGTATATAAGGAAGGACAATTTTTACAATAAATTCCTCTGGAAGTCGCATTTTTATCGTGGAGATTTATTTGAATACATTAAGGCATCCTCATTCTTAAAGCTTGTGTTTTGGTTTACTAACAATAGTAATTTTTATGAATTATTGTTAGCTGAGGTGGCTGGGGAAGACGTTTTTCTTCCAGAGGAAGCCAGAAAAGGCATTATCCGTAGTTTTATCAGGTACCCAATTTTTAGGAAGATAATAATAATTGAATGTGTCCAAATCCATAATTTGAAGGATGTCACCTTTTTCTTCGTTAATTATTTGAAAACGAGTGGACTCTTCATAGTGTGCTAAACGTTTAAATTTTTTGTTCCATAAAATGGAAGAAAAGAATGTTTGTGGCTGATTTTGGTCAAATGACCATAAAATTACCTTTTTTCCACGAAACTCTAAGATTTGATATATTTGATGATCGTATTGAACCAAATCGCCTTTTTTATAGGGTGGAAATGAAACTAGAACTACGTTGCGACCTGGATAAGGTTTCGTTTTTGATTTGTCAAATCCCATAAATTCTGTTGTTTGTTTTACCAACACGGGATATTCCTGTTCAAAATAGGTGATGATTTGAGGAGCCACGTTGCGATTGCGAAACAAAAAATCTACACCATTTTTGACTTCTTTAACTTCAACGATCACTTTGTGAGGTTCATCATTCGATGATATGCTTCTTAAGGAATTTAGCACAAAGTCTACAATGTCTTTCGTCGTTAGATGGTGGTCCATTTCATTATAATTTCGAATTTGGAGTTTTGACTCATATTTGGCAGATTTATCATTTATGCACGACGGACAAGTTATCCAATGTATTTTTGCTGACAGTTCACGGCTTTCAAAAAGTTCTGGTGGTATGAGTGGTGAGGATGACTGAATGATAATAGAAAAGTGAAGGGATGATGGGCGTAGTTCAGCGGGATATTGAATAATGTCCAACGTTTTAACGGTTACTTGAATTGGTCGGACGGTAAATTTCCATGACTTTAGGATTTTTCGTGCGACGGCTTTTTTGAGGATATCGTGGGTCGAATCTTCAAAGGCATCGGTATACCATTGATGTGCCAACTCTACTGCGCCACATTGTTTACACGCATCTATTTCGACACTTTTTTCTGATTCTATAAGCGGATGTTCCTTTAAATAGCACTCGTTACATAGAAAATCTGCAATCACATTATTTTTGCCACATTGCACACATATTTTTCCGTTAAACATCATCGATTCCTTATTACAGCCTAGTTCTTCCGATTAATCATTTTTACTTCTCTTTTAAATAATAATTCATCGCACCATTCACATAAAACAATGTGTTTTTTAAGTGGTGAATCAGAAGAGCTATTAGAGCCATTTTCAGCGTATAGTGCATTATAAAGATAGCACAATCGTTTGAAATGAATTTATTTTTTCAGAGGTCGAATATAAATGAAAATTGCGGTTGTAGGCCCGTATAATTCTGGAAAATCTACGTTTATTCACAAAATATGTCCCGACGCTTTTTCTATCGACAAATCTGGAACGACAGTAGCTTTAGACCATGGTAAAACAACTGTATTAGGATTACCTGTTTTTCTGTTTGGGACACCGGGCTTGGAACGGTTTGAAATCGTTCGCCGGTTACTCATGGTGGGTTCCGATGGTATTCTACTGGTCATTGACAGCATCAATCCCGCGAGCATTGAAGAAGGAAAAGAAATTCTAGAGACTATATATGAAGTGCTACCAAAAGAAACGCCCGTTGTTGTGTGTGCAAATAAACAAGACATTGAAGGTGCATTATCACCAGAAAAAATCGAAACCTCTCTTAATCTCACAAAGCTTAATATCCCGATTTACCCCACCAGTGCTGTAACGGGTGAGGGCATCGATAAAGCCTTGAAAACTGTTGTTTTGTTAATTATTAACCGCTACTATCATATTCTTAAAATCATTAAAAATTATGGACCCGATATTGAAGATATCCGAACCGCGTTAAAAAAAGGTTCAATCGAAATCTTGCGTCTTTTACAATGGCTGGAATGGCGTAAAATGGTTCAAGTGGACTGGGAAAAGTCTACAGCTTATCTACCGCCACGGCTCCGTGATATTATTGATATTCTTGAAATTTCTAGAAATAAATAAGGGATAAAGGGTGAGAAAATAGATGGTCGACAAGCCTGATGTGTTTGTATGTCAAAATTGTGGGGAACGTTTTCAGAAAGCAAAATATGTCACCGTTGAAGAAGATGGGGTATATGTAGATAAACCCACATGCCCCAAATGTGGAAGCGAAGATCTTGTCGTCTCGTCATGGAGTCTTCAAGAAAATCCTTCTGAATAATTAACTGAATACGCGGCAATTTGCATCTCTTACATACCTATTTTTTACTTATTCTCGGTGATTTTAGTTTATTCTTCTTCTGTTGTTGTTTGTTTTGATGTGTTCAGAAAATCTTTTTGCCTCAGTATATCTTGTGGCGAAATTAGGGAGATTCCTGTTCGAGGTCCCAGAATTTCCACTAAAATAATTTTTTCTGGGTTTGTTAGATCGACTTTCCCAGTAGTAACGACCTCAGCCAATGCTTTAATGATGTCTTCCGATCGTAATTGCGTTTGTCGTTTTTTAAGGGCGATTTTCCAGCGAGTGGTGGCGGTGATTACATCTTTAGTCAATTTTTCGACTAGTTGAACCATTTCGTCAATATCCGTCCGAAATAGATATTGAATTGGTTTAATCGTTAAACACATCATTAAAGGTCCTTCGTTTAATTGGTATTGACGTAAAATGTCAATGGCTTCTAAACTCGTAATATTTTTTAACCCTAGCAGTCTTAACCCAGGTATGTAGCCTTTAACCAAAAAACATTCAACTTCATTCAAATCAGAGAGAACGTACCACGCTTCAGAAAGTGCGTCGCGTTCAAAATAACGGCGTGAACTGATTAGCAAATATTCAGTCATTTTTCAATTTCCCTTTCCTATTTGTGCTTTTATTTCAGAAATATAAGACAGTACTGGCAACATTAGCTAAAACAATTGTCTCTAAGTTTTTAATTTCAGTTTTATTGAGTTCATTTACTTTAATTTCAATGTTTGGATTTATGGCTTTCCATTTCTGTAAAAAGTTTTGAATATGTCCTGGGGTTTTGAATTCAAACTCTGTTATGTTAAAATTGAGGTCTCTTATAAGTTGTCGGAGCGTGGTTGCGGCGTGCTTTTCATTCTTACTAATGCAATATACTAACATATATTTTGTTTCTGGTGATATGCCGGCAAATTGAAGGGCTTTTCTGATTTGTCTTGTTCCTGTAAGATAAAGAAGGATTTCAGTTGGAATAGACTGTGAAAAGCGCAAGTTATTCTCCCAATGAACTATTGCATGCCAGACTGCCGATAAAAAATGTTTTTTATTGAAAACGGCGTCAATATCAATGGCACCGATGATTCTTTCCGATTTTGTGTCTTTTTTTAGGTAATCAATGATGATTTGACTTTGTTTTTCATTGGAGATTTTTACGACAATCCATTTAAGATAAAAATCTGTTATTCCTATTTGCTTTTGAGAAATTAACATTGAGTGTCACCATGTTCTATTATTCACCAATTCGTGCGGAAAAGTTTGTTGGATGAACAGCAATCACGTCCAATGCAACAACACGTGCTTTGACGCCAACAAATTCTGCAAAACTTGGTTTCGTTCTTCCAGAATCTCCGCTAATAAATTCTTTCACATATAAACCGCCTTCGCAATCGATTTTTATGCTTAAAAGTTGTTTTCCTTCCATTTCAACGGGGCCTTCAATTTTAATACTATGTACTTCTCTTTTTCTCACTTTATCTGCACGTCGATGAAGGACACGAAGGGGAGTTTGTTGTGAAATTATTTTTTTCCTGAAAAAATCTTCGATTTCTTCTTTTCTTTCCATTATATTTTGAATGTCACCTTGTATCTCAACAAAGGCACGATAGGATTTTGAGTGTTGGCTATCTAGTGTCTTAAGTTCTCGAACGTCTTGCCGTGTAACGAAGGCCGTCAGTGTCACCTGAACTTTTCCTGCGGCAAAGGAGTTAACTTTTTCTTCGGCTAGTTTTAGATCAAATTTTCTTTTTTGTGGATATTTCAACTCAGCAATGAATGGGCGTCCATTTCCAAGCATTCTGGCATCAATGTCTTCACGTCCCGAAGCATGAAGCTTTGCGTCAGTTGCTCCGGCAATTTCTTTTAGTGGCGTTAAAATCAATTCGGCAACTGAGGTGTCATATTTTTTCCCAGTAAAGTTACACTCTTCGCAGCCTTTGCCTCGACACGCACTGCAATGCCATGGAGCTTGCGGTATACCGCGAACCAATTTTTGATAGCGTCCAAAAATAAAAATGGGATTGGGTTTGAGTTCGATGTATTCGGGATCCATATGAATGAGAATTACTAAATCCGGATTTAAAAGATCCGTTTTTTTTGCTTGCTCTTTCCATCTCCATAAAAGACGTTTTCCAATTTCACGGTTGAACTCTGATTTAAAGGATTCACCCCATTTTAAGTTGAATTCAGCGCGGATTTCGTCTTCATGATCGGCAATCGATGGTTTAACGACAGTTCCAACTAAAAAACTTTCAAATTCTATTGTTTTTGTTTTTTCTATAATATTATTCACTATTTCAGCGATTTTTTCACGGTGAAACCAATTTTCGCAGATGCGACAGCGCTCGTTTGTTGTGACATCTTGTGATGAAATTGTCATTTTTTGCTGGGATTGAATATTGCGTTCCAAATGGGCATCGGTTTTCTGGTTTGTTTTTGGGGTTTCTACTTCACTTTCTGTTTTTCCATGGGTTTCAGATGTTAATGCTGATTGGATATCAGAAGGAAGGCAATTGAGGCGTGACAATGTGAAGATTTTCTGAAGACGTAATGCATACTGCCGTTCTTCTGCGGTTGATTTAAAAAGATTATGTAAATGAAGTCCTAAAGTAATGCGTAGGGCTTGTCCGCGCTGTGCATTTGTAAGATTGGTTAGTAAGTTAGCGAATTGTCGTCCAAGACAGTTATCACATAATGGATATCTTACTAATAATGATTCAACTTCTTTTAGCCATTCCATCAAAAAACACACTTTTTTTATTTTGATCCGGGGCTAGAGGCAACGACATCCGAAACAGGCTTTTGTGGTTGCGGACGTGCGAATTCTATTGGTAAAAGATACGTTCCAACGATGCTAATTGCTGCAAAGAGCCAAATAACAAGGATTAATCCAATAACACTAGCTAACTGTAGGGCAACAGCACCAACTAGGGGACCTACAATTAAGCCAATACCGTAAATAACAGAATAGGCTCCCATGGCAGTTCCATACGATTCTTCTTTACTAATGTCAGCTAAAAGAGCCAACGCTGCTGGTGCAAACGCTCCCGCTCCTAAACCGACGATGACTAACAGTGGTGAAAATAAGATTAATTCTTGGGGATTATCCGCGGTCAATGTCAAAATCGTTACAAAAGCAGCGAAAGAAAACATTCCGATGTATAAAAAGGGTTTTCTTCCGTATCGATCTGAAAGAACACCTTGAACTGGAAAGGCAATAACTATTGAGCCAAAAGCTATTCCTAAAACGAAAATTATTCCTATTTGATCTAGACCGATCTGGGCGGCTAGATGTTCAGCAAAGTTAAGGATAATACCATACAAGCAAATAATTGGGATCCAAATTGGGAGCAATTTTCTCATATGTGGATTTTTGAAAACTTCTTGCATTTGGGAGATGAGTGATTGCGACGTTGCGGGCGTTGCTTTTTTAGATTCCTTTAAAAGTGGGACCGTGACGAGTAAGGTAATTGTTAAAACCCCAGCTGCAATTAACAAATAATACATACCATATGAAGCATTGTAAAACTCCATTAGAAGGAAGCCACCACCAAAACCCGTACCTAATCCAATTAGCGTTGCCATATCATACAAGCCCATGTTCCTTCCGCGGGTATGTGGATCCGATTCATCGGCAACTAACGCTAAGGTGGAGCTTACTTTAGCTGCAGCACCAATTCCAAATAGTGCAGTAAAGAGCGGAATTATAACGGGATTAGAATGAAAAAATGCAATTAATAAAATGGCAATAATCGTAATCACATAGCTTCCTAAAAAAACGCTGCGACGACCAATTTTGTCTGTCAATGCGCCGAAAAATGAGACGGTCAGCAGTTCAGCTAGCGGGTAGGCGACAAAAATGATGCTTAATAACAGCGGTTCTACACCTTTTAGGAAGTCTGGATGATTTAATACTGCCAGTGTGAGATAG